>NZ_JBFTMC010000317.1:0-318 GCF_056396765.1 Bacillus sp. 05T22 | reverse complement strand
ACGCACAGGACTTAAAATCCTGCGGTGGGTGACCACCGTGCGGGTTCGACCCCCGCCCTCGGCACCATATGCGCCCGTAGCTCAATTGGATAGAGCGTTTGACTACGGATCAAAAGGTTAGGGGTTCGAGTCCTCTCGGGCGCGCTTTTATTAACGGGAAGTGGCTCAGCTTGGTAGAGCACCTGGTTTGGGACCAGGGGGTCGCAGGTTCAAATCCTGTCTTCCCGATATTTTTAAAACATGGGGCCTTAGCTCAGCTGGGAGAGCGCCTGCCTTGCACGCAGGAGGTCAGCGGTTCGATCCCGCTAGGCTCCACTT
>NZ_JBFTMC010000316.1:0-319 GCF_056396765.1 Bacillus sp. 05T22 | reverse complement strand
ACCCCATGCCCATCAACTTAAGAGTGGAAACAAGATGAACTCTCGTTTATATAACCAAAAAAACTCTTGAAATATTTGGCATCTTTAAAAATGAGCATACCAAATAAACCTAGATAGGTATCGTTTTTTAAAATTATGCAGCTTTCTTTTGTTTTCTCAATCCATTATATTCATAGACAACACCCAAAACATACTAAGATTAGTAGTGTAGACCAAGGCATTGGTTTGCACTACTATTTTTTTATAGTAGAAGTGAAGAGT
Source organism: Bacillus sp. 05T22 (assembly GCF_056396765.1). Lineage (NCBI taxonomy): Bacteria > Bacillati > Bacillota > Bacilli > Caryophanales > Bacillaceae > Bacillus > Bacillus sp. 05T22. Next base: position 58 of record NZ_JBFTMC010000316.1, on the reverse strand, counting down.
AGGTCGATTTGATATTGGGATCTCGAATCCGTACCCAAAACAGACCTTCTTCACTTAC
>NZ_JBFTMC010000315.1:0-349 GCF_056396765.1 Bacillus sp. 05T22 | reverse complement strand
CATCCGATGGCGTGAGGCCCGAAGGTCCCCCACTTTGGTCCGAAGACGTTATGCGGTATTAGCTACCGTTTCCAGTAGTTATCCCCCTCCATCGGGCAGTTTCCCAGACATTACTCACCCGTCCGCCACTCGTCACCCAAGAAGCAAGCTTCTCTGTGCTACCGTTCGACTTGCATGTGTTAGGCCTGCCGCCAGCGTTCAATCTGAGCCATGATCAAACTCTTCAATTAAAAGTTCGATTTGCTGCAACAAGTGCAGCGATGCTCAAGTGTAAAACGTCATAATGAATTTCATTATGTGTTCACTCTTAAGACTTGATATTTTTTTCGCGTCCGGAGACGCTTGATAT
>NZ_JBFTMC010000314.1:0-351 GCF_056396765.1 Bacillus sp. 05T22 | reverse complement strand
TATGCGGGTGTGGCGGAATTGGCAGACGCACCAGACTTAGGATCTGGCGCCTTTGGCGTGGGGGTTCGACTCCCTTCACCCGCACTTTTAATAAAATATCTCATACATGTCTTGCGGAAGTAGTTCAGTGGTAGAATACAACCTTGCCAAGGTTGGGGTCGCGGGTTCGAATCCCGTCTTCCGCTCCAATTTTCAATATGACATGCCGGGGTGGCGGAACAGGCAGACGCACAGGACTTAAAATCCTGCGGTGGGTGACCACCGTGCGGGTTCGACCCCCGCCCTCGGCACCATATGCGCCCGTAGCTCAATTGGATAGAGCGTTTGACTACGGATCAAAAGGTTAGGGGT
>NZ_JBFTMC010000313.1:0-353 GCF_056396765.1 Bacillus sp. 05T22 | reverse complement strand
CAACTGAGCTGGGCCAGCCTCTTGCAAAGTGGCCAGCTCAGTAATTTCTTTCTCCGGGTCGCCACGTAAGGTGGCGCCGAGGAACTCGGCCAACTGGCCGAGCTTTATAGTCGCTGTCATGGGTTACTTCAGCTGATTCATGCGCTCGATAACCTGGCGAGTGATGTCGTACTGAGGCTTGACATCAATCACTGCGCCACGCTCGAAGACCAGGTCATAAGCACCTTTCTTGATGACTTCTTCCACAGCGCTGTCCAGTTTCGGCTTGAGCTGCTTCAGAATTTCACGGTCGGCAACGGCTTTGGCTTCGTTCAGCTCCTTGGACTGGAACTGGAAATCACGGGCCTTTTGCT
>NZ_JBFTMC010000312.1:0-355 GCF_056396765.1 Bacillus sp. 05T22 | reverse complement strand
CCTATAGATTTAGCAATTGTTTTTCCACCTTCATTGCCACTTAAATACCGTCTCACTGCTCGTATTTTTTCTTTTGAAGAAAATTTAGACATAAAAAACTGCCCTCCAATTGTTAGACTGTGTCTAACAATTGGGGGGCAGTTCACATGCTGCTGAACCCCTATCATAAGAGTTCTCTTTTTGATTCTAAAAATTCACACAATATTCAAATGTCATCCCTAAAAATGTTAATATCTGTTATATAATAAAAATGTCCTAGTAGTCTTAAGAAATAGTGATCCCTAGTTTTTCTGATAAGATAGTTTGTTTTGCCCTTCAGTTTACATTATCTTAAAAAGAACTTGTATTTTTTTTT
>NZ_JBFTMC010000311.1:0-358 GCF_056396765.1 Bacillus sp. 05T22 | reverse complement strand
GCTTTTAAAAGTTCTGCTACGAATGGGATGATTCCACCTAYAAATTTTAAAACTGCCATTGCGATTGCCATATTATTTCCTCCTCTTWTTTTGTATAGTAAGATAACGAACTTACATTACTGCTTTTAAAAGTTCTGCTACGAAYGGGATGATTCCACCTACAAATTTTAAAACTGCCATTGCGATTGCCATATTATTTCCTCCTCTTTTTTGTATAGTAAGATAATGAACTTACATTACTGCTTTTAAAAGTTCTGCTACGAATGGGATGATTCCACCTACAAATTTTAAAACTGCCATTGCGATTGCCATATTATTTCCTCCTCTTATTTTGTATAGTAAGATAACGAATAACGAA
>NZ_JBFTMC010000310.1:0-363 GCF_056396765.1 Bacillus sp. 05T22 | reverse complement strand
GCGGATCCACTGGCGGTTTTGGCTTATCTGGATCCGTTGGCGGATCTACTGGCGGTTTTGGCTTATCTGGATCCGTTGGCGGATCTACTGGCGGTTTTGGCTTATCTGGATCCGTTGGTGGTTCTACTGGCGGTTTTGGCTTATCTGGATCCGTTGGTGGTTCTACTGGCGGTTTTGGCTTATCTGGATCCGTTGGCGGATCTACTGGTGGCTTCGGCTTATCTGGATCCGTTGGCGGATCTACTGGCGGTTTTGGCTTATCTGGATCCGTTGGCGGATCTACTGGCGGTTTTGGCTTATCTGGATCCGTTGGCGGATCTACTGGCGGTTTTGGCTTATCTGGATCCGTTGGCGGATCTACTG
>NZ_JBFTMC010000309.1:0-365 GCF_056396765.1 Bacillus sp. 05T22 | reverse complement strand
GTTATTATCCATCATTGGCATGATATTCGGCATTTGGTTACTATCTATCATCGGCATCATTTGCGGCATTTGGTTATTATCCATCATYGGCATSATWTKCGGCATTTGATTACTATCCATCATCGGCATCATTTGYGGTGGTTGATTATTATCCATCATCGGCATCATTTGCGGCATTTGRTTAYTATCCATCATCGGCATCATTTGCGGCATTTGRTTAYTATCCATCATYGGCATSATTTKCGGCATTTGGTTACTATCTATCATCGGCATCATTTGCGGCATTTGGTTATTATCGGTTACTATCTATCATCGGCATCATTTGCGGCATTTGGTTATTATCCATCATTGGCATGATATTCGGC
>NZ_JBFTMC010000308.1:0-365 GCF_056396765.1 Bacillus sp. 05T22 | reverse complement strand
GTATTCGTGATGTCATAACCTTTTACTTCTGTTTGATATCCGTCTACTGCTTGTTCTTTTACTTCATACTTGTATGCCTTTCCTTCGGCATCGTATGCTGCTAAATCTTCAAATTCATATTTCCAGTCTGTTGCTTTGCTTACTTCTTGCGTTGCAATCACTTGGCCATTTTGTAGTAAGTCTACTTTAATTGCTTTCGGACGATCTTTCGCATTATCGTCTTTCCATGTCTTCGTTCCTTCTACTTTTGTTTGACCAACCTTTGTATTCGTGATGTCATAACCTTTTACTTCTGTTTGATATCCGTCTACTGCTTGTTCTTTTACTTCATACTTGTATGCCTTTCCTTCGGCATCGTATGCTGC
>NZ_JBFTMC010000307.1:0-369 GCF_056396765.1 Bacillus sp. 05T22 | reverse complement strand
TACTTACAGCTCCCCGAAGCATATCGGCGTTAGTCCCGTCCTTCATCGACTCCTAGTGTCAAGGCATCCACCGTGCGCCCTTTCTAACTTAACCAAACTAAAATTAAAAAATATGAGCTACACTGTTATCTAGTTTTCAAAGAACATACATTTATTTCTGAGAGATAGTTCTCTCAAAACTGAACAAAACGAAACACGGAAACTTATATTGATGAACAGCGTTCATCAATTCTCCATAGAAAGGAGGTGATCCAGCCGCACCTTCCGATACGGCTACCTTGTTACGACTTCACCCCAATCATCTGTCCCACCTTAGGCGGCTGGCTCCAAAAAGGTTACCCCACCGACTTCGGGTGTTACAAACTCTCG
>NZ_JBFTMC010000306.1:0-375 GCF_056396765.1 Bacillus sp. 05T22 | reverse complement strand
CGGCGATGCGTTTTCCTCTGAGATCGCCAATCTGCTGAACCGGGCTGCTGTTCGGTACCAGCAGTGCCACGCTCTGCGGCGCGGCAGGTTCCCAGGCAACATAAACCATCGGGCTGTTGCTGGCCTGCGCAAACAAGGGGGGAACTTCACCAGTCGTCCCGAAATCGATCTCCTGTTGGCTCAGCGCATGCAGAAGCTGCGGACCCGCAGGAAACTCACTCCACAGCACGCTGACGCCTCTATCGGCCAGCTGCTGTTCCAGTGACTGGCGCGCTTTCAGGATGCCGAGGTTGCCAAATTTCTGATAACCGATGCGCAGTTCCCGCTCCCGTTCGGGCTGCTGATTCAGAGAAGTGTCGCGCTGACGCAGTGAAG
>NZ_JBFTMC010000305.1:0-380 GCF_056396765.1 Bacillus sp. 05T22 | reverse complement strand
AAATTATATAGAAGATGAAAAGGTGAATGGATTTTATGAACATTACAAAATGTTTGTAGGAAAAGAACGCCACCAGGCTTTAAAATATGCCGATAGTCTAGCGTTGCAATATCATTGTGAAATTGAAAGGAGAGGTTTTTAATGCAGCGAAAATTTAGGCTTCCAGACGATGTCTGGGAGCAATTCACTGAAAAAACAAGTGCACCAGCTGAAACATTACGTCAATTGGTGATTAATTATATTGATGAGGATAGAAACCCGCTAGATGAGGTTATGGGTGTAGAAGAAGCGGCTGAACAGTGGAACATGTCACCTGGAACATTAAAAAACTTATGTGCTTCTGGTGAGGTTAAAGCGAAGAAAATCGGTAATAGATGGAT
>NZ_JBFTMC010000304.1:0-387 GCF_056396765.1 Bacillus sp. 05T22 | reverse complement strand
TCAAAATTAAATAAAATGAACATTCCTTACAGGCTTTTCAATTCCTCTGTTAACTTACAAAAAGCTTCCTTATCTTGATTGTCCAGCGCTTCATCAATTTGCTTTAAAAGTCGATCTCTTCGAAATGAAAATACACTCTCTTCTAAAAATCGTTCTGCAAGTAAACGATCTTTTTCATTTACTTCAATATGCTTTGGCAAGTACGGATTTTCTTCTAATACTGCTACATAATTTGCATTTTGGAACGATGATTTAAAATTAAGTTGAATATAAATATCCTCATCTCGATTTAAACGAATGTCATGAAATGATTTTTCTGCATCCGTCGTCATAACATTTTGTTTAAAGAAGTGAAACGGTGTATCTTTCACACAATTTGCTGACATC
>NZ_JBFTMC010000303.1:0-390 GCF_056396765.1 Bacillus sp. 05T22 | reverse complement strand
GGACAGCATCGTGGTTGAGCCTTATCTGGAAGGAAGCCGTTTTATCGATGTGGGCACGGGACCAGGGCTGCCGGGCGTACCGCTCGCTATCGTCCGTCCTGAAGCGCACTTCACGCTGCTGGACAGCCTGGGCAAACGCATACGCTTTCTTAAGCAGGTACAGCATGAACTGAAACTGGAAAATATCGATCCGGTACAGAGCAGGGTAGAGGTGTTTCCTGCCGAGCCGCCTTTTGATGGCGTGATCAGTCGGGCCTTCGCTTCTCTGAACGATATGCTGAGCTGGTGCCATCATCTGCCTGGCGAAAAAGGGCGATTTTATGCGCTGAAAGGCGTCGTGCCGCAGGATGAGATCGACGCGCTGCCGGCAGGTTTTACCCATCACAAGAC
>NZ_JBFTMC010000302.1:0-394 GCF_056396765.1 Bacillus sp. 05T22 | reverse complement strand
GTTACCAGGAGCTTTAAATGAACAAGGGTTTGTTATATTCAAAGAAGTCTATGATCTTTCAAAAAATATCATTGAACCTGCTGCTCAAACAGCGGTAGCAGCGTATAACAAAGGAAAAGAAATTAACAACTCTATTYTAGAAGCRGAGAAAAAAGCRGMGCAAGAAGCGACAGAAMAAGGTAAATCTGCTCTAGAGATTGAATCGGCTAAAAAAGCAGCTCGTGAAGCAATTGAGAAAAGTAAACAAGCTGAAATAGCTGCAGCTGCAGTTGCAAAAACGAAAGAGTATGACCTTACGAAAGTTATTGACCCTAAACAAATTAAAAAAACATATAGTGCCTTTGCTGAAGTAAATAAACTAACAGCAGAGCAACGAGCACATTTGAGCACATTT
>NZ_JBFTMC010000301.1:0-418 GCF_056396765.1 Bacillus sp. 05T22 | reverse complement strand
TATAATGTTGTTCCTCCAATTGAAACTTTCATTTCATTTGTTAATGGAACATTTTGTTCATTAATAATTGTTCTCCACCATTCCCATGCAAGACCTGTACATTCTCTTGCTACGACTTTTACATTTTTTGAATTCGGCGGAAGTGGTATGACTGTATTGAAATGAGCAGTTCTGTCTCTGCCGTTTCCTTCCCAAGTTTTATGGGTTAGTACTTCTTTRCCATTTTKATCATATGAGAATTCATCCCAAGATACATCAAATTGAGCAACATATCCACCAGTATGATCAAGTGTCATTTTAGCACTAGAATATTCTGTAGTTGTAGTCTCAATATAATCTGTATTGTTATGAACAGCAGCAGTTGCGTTATCTTTTAAGAAAGTGCTTGTATATGAAATTGGGTATGCTGGATTTTTAG
>NZ_JBFTMC010000300.1:0-419 GCF_056396765.1 Bacillus sp. 05T22 | reverse complement strand
TTGCAGGGCTTCGTGGTACGGAAGTGACCGGAAAGTCGCGTTTCAACCAGTATTTTGGGCGATTGACAATTGCCGGAAATTCCGTGAAGGTGACACACCCAAATCAAACGGGCGTATGAATTGAGCGTTTGTATTACAGACTGCTCCTACAGAATCCCGACTATCGCGTTGGCGGGTGTGCCGGGTGAGTTGGCGTTAGCATTGACGATAAACGTCCCTGCCGAGCCAGCCGCCTGCGTCCGACGTGTACTGTTCAGCTTCCATATCGTGGAGATCAGTTGATGATTTACGAAGGTAAAGCCATCACGGTTAAGGCTCTTGAAAGTGGCATCGTCGAACTGAAGTTCGACCTCAAGGGTGAGTCCGTCAACAAGTTCAACCGTCTTACCCTGAACGAGCTGCGTCAGGCTGTAGACACC
>NZ_JBFTMC010000299.1:0-420 GCF_056396765.1 Bacillus sp. 05T22 | reverse complement strand
GCGTAAGCTAGTAAGATCCCTGAAAGATGATCAGGTTGATAGGTTCGAGGTGGAAGCATGGTGACATGTGGAGCTGACGAATACTAATAGATCGAGGACTTAACCATATAATATGAAGCAARTGTTATCTAGTTTTGAGAGAACATAAAAAAACKTGTTGACTTTTYWWRTSAATAARKTATAATAATKKTTGTCTCAAATGAATAWWGTCTGGTAATGATGGCAGAGAGGTCACACCCGTTCCCATACCGAACACGGAAGTTAAGCTCTCTAGCGCCGATGGTAGTTGGGRCCTTGYCCCTGTGAGAGTAGGACGTTGCCAGGCAAATGGAGGATTAGCTCAGCTGGGAGAGCACCTGCCTTACAAGCAGGGGGTCGGCGGTTCGATCCCGTCATCCTCCACCATATATCCACCATATA
>NZ_JBFTMC010000298.1:0-421 GCF_056396765.1 Bacillus sp. 05T22 | reverse complement strand
AGTTCTTTGAAAACTGAACGAAACAAACAACGTGAAACGTCAATTTTTATTTTAGATGCTAGACAAACTAACTTTATTGGAGAGTTTGATCCTGGCTCAGGATGAACGCTGGCGGCGTGCCTAATACATGCAAGTCGAGCGGATTTCATAAGAGCTTGCTCTTATGAAATTAGCGGCGGACGGGTGAGTAACACGTGGGTAACCTGCCCATAAGACTGGGATAACTCCGGGAAACCGGGGCTAATACCGGATAACATTTTGCACCGCATGGTGCRAAATTCAAAGGCGGCTTCGGCTGTCACTTATGGATGGACCCGCGTCGCATTAGCTAGTTGGTGAGGTAACGGCTCACCAAGGCAACGATGCGTAGCCGACCTGAGAGGGTGATCGGCCACACTGGGACTGAGACACGGCCCAGACT
>NZ_JBFTMC010000297.1:0-424 GCF_056396765.1 Bacillus sp. 05T22 | reverse complement strand
CTTTCATCCTTTTACCGGAGATGAAACCGCCGCCCTCTACTCAGTTTTCCTTTCGCAAGCGATGCTCCAAGGTGATTTTCAATGATTCAATCGTTACCACCCTCACAGCCACGGGGCAGCTCTCTGAAACAATTTGTATCGTTTACTCTCCTCTTCTTTGCATTCTTCTATTCTATTTTCTAAAATAAAAACTCTCGCCTCAGCAATCAATCACTACATCATAGTAGCTTTGATTGCTGAGGCGAGAGTTTCGCGTTACCACTCAGCTTCCTTATATTTCTCACAAAATATAAGCTTTGTAAGTCCTATCAGACTTTCATCCTTTTACCGGAGATGAAACCGCCGCCCTCTACTCAGTTTTCCTTTCGCAAGCGATGCTCCAAGGTGATTTTCAATGATTCAATCGATTTTCAATGATTCAATC
>NZ_JBFTMC010000296.1:0-428 GCF_056396765.1 Bacillus sp. 05T22 | reverse complement strand
GACTTTGAAAGCCTAAGGAACGGGAAAATCGACGTTTCACATGTCGATGATCTTGCTCGATGATATTATTGAGGTACTTTATTGTACGATGAAAGGTATTTTTGTAAAGACCTATCTCCTTTAATTTTTTGAATGCGGAAGCTAAAGAAGGAGCCTTATCTGTCGTCAGAACCGTTGGTTCTCCAAAAGTTCGAGCTAGTTTTTTCATAAAAGCATATGCTGCTTGTGTGTCTCGTTTTTGACGAAGTTGAATATCAAGTGTTTGTCCCTCTTTATCAATTGCTCGATATAAATAACACCATTTTCCTTTGACTTTTATATAGGTTTCATCTAGTTTCCAAGATAAGTGTACGTGCTTCTTTTTCTTCTTCCATATTTGATAGATCAAGTTACCATATTCATGAACCCAGCGCATGATGGTTGTAGGA
>NZ_JBFTMC010000295.1:0-437 GCF_056396765.1 Bacillus sp. 05T22 | reverse complement strand
CTTGGTAGAGCACCTGGTTTGGGACCAGGGGGTCGCAGGTTCAAATCCTGTCTTCCCGATATTTTTAAAACATGGGGCCTTAGCTCAGCTGGGAGAGCGCCTGCCTTGCACGCAGGAGGTCAGCGGTTCGATCCCGCTAGGCTCCACTTTAGTTATTTATTGGAGGTATACCCAAGTCTGGCTGAAGGGATCGGTCTTGAAAACCGACAGGCGGCGAGAGTCGCGCGGGGGTTCGAATCCCTCTACCTCCTCCATTTTTTTAATAATATAATATCGTCGCGGGGTGGAGCAGTTCGGTAGCTCGTCGGGCTCATAACCCGAAGGTCGCAGGTTCAAATCCTGTCCCCGCAACCAAATGGTCCCGTGGTGTAGTGGTTAACATGCCTGCCTGTCACGCAGGAGATCGCCGGTTCGACCCCGGTCGGGACCGCCATTTA
>NZ_JBFTMC010000294.1:0-442 GCF_056396765.1 Bacillus sp. 05T22 | reverse complement strand
TTTCCTCGATCTGTATGAAATAAGGTAATCCGATTTAAGTTTGTTTTCACCGTTGCGAAAGCTTGTGAAACAAGCTCGGCATCTTTCTTTTGGCCTGCGCTATGGCCTATGATTTCTCGATTAAAGAGATCGACTAATAAACATACGTAGTTCTACTTTTTGTTCATACGGACGTATGTTAAATCACTTACGACTACAGCCAGCTCTTCTTGTTGGTTGAACTGACGATTGAGYTCGTTTGAAATGTTTTCTTCGTTACAGCTAACTCTCTTCGGCTTAAATTGTGCAATCGTATAGTTCGATACTAAACCTTGGTTCTGCATGATTCGCCCAATACGGCGACGTGAAATCACATATCCTACCTTTTAGTTCTACTTTTATCTTTCGTGTTCCATAGTTCTGACGGCTCTCTCGGAAGATTTCTTTCACGAGTGGTGACAAT
>NZ_JBFTMC010000293.1:0-444 GCF_056396765.1 Bacillus sp. 05T22 | reverse complement strand
GCCGTGGGCGTGTTCGAGAAAACCCTGCCGCTGAACCTGTCACTGACGGCGAATGCAGCATTCAGCACTTGGGTGGCGGAGTTGGCGGCGCGCCTGGATGAGCACCGTACGTGGCAGGAATACTGGTCGCCTGAACTGGCGCCGACGGCGGCTCGCCCGGCCTATGGTTTTGCCGTGTGCCGGGCCATGCAAGCCGCGACGTCCGCTGATCTGCAATGGACTCCGCGTTTGGCGGTGCGCGAAGCACTGTTTGAATTAATGCTTGAACTGGAAACGAACGAGGCGGGCAACGCCCACGAATTCCGCCTGCATTACAACGCGTCCCGCTACTCGGTTCAGGCGATGGAAGGGTTGATGGCGCAGTTGCGCGTATTGCTCGAAAACATCGTTGCCAATCTTCACGCCGAACTCGGTCAACTGAACGTGTTGGGAGCCGCCGAACAA
>NZ_JBFTMC010000292.1:0-447 GCF_056396765.1 Bacillus sp. 05T22 | reverse complement strand
GGGGCACATTCTCTCCAGCACTTGCGAGTAATCTCCCGTTTGGATCAGTCACCACAGAAAATCCATCGAATTCAGTCCCTACTTCTATGGGCCAATCCTCTAAAGCCTTCTTCAGTTGATTTTGATTAATCAATGGTCCATTAAAGTTAGAAGATATATTTTGGGCCTGTATGCTTATCTGTTGTTCAAACATTTGGTCAGCATTATATTTCACTAGACTAAGTGAAATAAGAAAGCCTACCACTTCAAGGGTTAATAGAACACCAATGGTTGTTAACACGTAAAATAAAGTCAGTTTCCACTGCAAACGGTGGAAATATCGGACAAAACGAGGCAGAAATTTCATGTTCTTTTCTTCCTAATTGAAAATATAGTGACTATCGTATTGTTTAACTTTTATTAAAACCTACTCCCTACTATATGATATACCCTACTATATGATATACC
>NZ_JBFTMC010000291.1:0-461 GCF_056396765.1 Bacillus sp. 05T22 | reverse complement strand
TTAACGCTAAATACCTTGACAATTCACTGAATATTGACTTTAATGCTGTTGCAAATGGAGAGAAAAAAGTAATGGTTGCGGCATATAAGCAAATCTTTTATACCGTAAGTGCAGAACTACCWAACAATCCATCAGATCTTTTTGATAATAGTGTTACTTTTGAYGAGTTAACTCGTAAAGGGGTAAGYAATGYGGCTCCGCCTGTTATGGTGTCTAATGTAGCTTATGGTAGAACAATTTACGTGAAATTAGAAACAAGTTCTAAGAGCAAAGATGTACAAACTGCTTTTAAAGCCTTAATTAAGGGTCAAGGCGTTGAAGCGAGTGGACAGTACAAAGATATTTTTGAAGACAGTACCTTTACCGCTGTAGTATTAGGCGGAGATGCAAAAGAGCATAACAAGGTTGTTACAAAAGATTTTAATGAAATCCGAAATATCATTAAAGATAATGCAGAATTA
>NZ_JBFTMC010000290.1:0-462 GCF_056396765.1 Bacillus sp. 05T22 | reverse complement strand
ACATGCCCGTGGGTGCCAGAACGGCTTCAAGTGTGGGCAGAATGATTGGATCGTTGCCTTTGAAAAGTACAACCTTGGCTCTGGAAGGTGCATTTTCTACCGCGATGGCGGGTTCCATACTGGCCCTGTATCCGCTGCCGTGCCTCGACTCGGGGCGCCGGCCGGACATCCAATAATAAGCAGGGCCGTCCATGAAAAAGCCAAACCCGCTCCTCGAAGACCTCAAGTCCATTCTGCCAACCATCGCTGCCAATGCCTTTGAGGCCGAGCAGGACCGCAAGGTCCCCGACGAGAACATTGCGCTGCTCAAAAGCATCGGCATGCACCGTGCCTTTCAGCCGAAGCAGTTCGGCGGGATGGAAATATCGCTGCCGCAATTTGCCGACTGCATTGCCTTGCTCGCCGGCGCTTGTGCCAGCACGGCATGGGCCATGAGTCTGCTGTGTACTCACGGCCATCAAC
>NZ_JBFTMC010000289.1:0-464 GCF_056396765.1 Bacillus sp. 05T22 | reverse complement strand
AATCCATTCGCTCGACTTGCATGTATTAGGCACGCCGCCAGCGTTCATCCTGAGCCAGGATCAAACTCTCCAATAAAGTTAGTTTGTCTAGCATCTAAAATAAAAATTGACGTTTCACGTTGTTTGTTTCGTTCAGTTTTCAAAGAACTTTTGGTGGAGCCTAGCGGGATCGAACCGCTGACCTCCTGCGTGCAAGGCAGGCGCTCTCCCAGCTGAGCTAAGGCCCCAAAATAAGTATCGGGAAGACAGGATTTGAACCTGCGACCCCCTGGTCCCAAACCAGGTGCTCTACCAAGCTGAGCCACTTCCCGAAGGAAAAGCGCGCCCGAGAGGACTCGAACCCCTAACCTTTTGATCCGTAGTCAAACGCTCTATCCAATTGAGCTACGGGCGCATATGGTGCCGAGGGCGGGGGTCGAACCCGCACGGTGGTCACCCACCGCAGGATTTTAAGTCCTGTGCGT
>NZ_JBFTMC010000288.1:0-466 GCF_056396765.1 Bacillus sp. 05T22 | reverse complement strand
ACTTACAACTTCACCAGTGGATATTTCGATTATTGATTCTGTGGCTAATCGTACTTATCCAGGAGCAGYACAACTTGCAAATAAATCTTTTGCGGATAATCAACCTAGTTTATTAGTGGCTAAGAGAAAACCTTTGAATATTAGTATAGACTTACCTGGCATGAGAAAAGACAATACAATTACTGTCCAAAATCCTACATATGGTAATGTGTCTGGAGCAGTAGATGAATTAGTATCTACTTGGAATGAAAAGTATTCAAAAACACATACGTTACCTGCAAGAATGCAGTATACAGAATCTATGGTGTAYAGTAAATCTCAAATAGCAAGTGCTCTTAATGTTAACGCTAAATACCTTGACAATTCACTGAATATYGACTTTAATGCTGTTGCAAATGGAGAGAAAAAAGTAATGGTTGCGGCATATAAGCAAATCTTTTATACCGTAAGTGCAGAACTACCAAAC
>NZ_JBFTMC010000287.1:0-468 GCF_056396765.1 Bacillus sp. 05T22 | reverse complement strand
TCATTGCACTGAAAGACTTTATTACAAAGAATAAAGATTTTACGAAAGATACATCACTCGCTGTATTTTTAGAAAGTTTTTTAGGAAAAGAGTTGGTTGAAAAACAGATTTCCCCCGTTCTTTCAGGAGTGTATTCTGGTAAATTGAATGAGCTTACAATGGCTTCTACACTACCATATTTACTTGATTACAAAAATACATATGGCAGTATTATAAAAGGTTTTGAAGTAAATAAAAAACAATTTCAGGCTGCTGGAAATAAGAAGTTTTTATCATTTAAAAATGGACTTTCTACGATTATTAATCGTTTAGAAGAGGAATTAGCTGAGACAGATATACGAAAAGGAGTAACAACGACGAAGGTAAATAGAGTTGATGATGGATATGAAGTTTCTTTTTCAAATCAAGRGACAATAAAAGCGGATTACGTTGTTATAGCTACTCCACATGATGTTGCACCAGTCTCTT
>NZ_JBFTMC010000286.1:0-482 GCF_056396765.1 Bacillus sp. 05T22 | reverse complement strand
CTCTAGCGCCGATGGTAGTTGGGGCCTTGCCCCTGTGAGAGTAGGACGTTGCCAGGCAAATGGAGGATTAGCTCAGCTGGGAGAGCACCTRCCTTACAAGCAGGGGGTCGGCGGTTCGATCCCGTCATCCTCCACCATATATTGCCGGCTTAGCTCAATTGGTAGAGCAACTGACTTGTAATCAGTAGGTTGGGGGTTCAAGTCCTCTAGCCGGCACCAGCAACTATGGCGGTTGTGGCGAAGTGGTTAACGCACCGGATTGTGGCTCCGGCATTCGTGGGTTCGATTCCCATCAGTCGCCCCATTTTTTCTTAAAAAATTATATTATGCGGGTGTGGCGGAATTGGCAGACGCACCAGACTTAGGATCTGGCGCCTTTGGCGTGGGGGTTCGACTCCCTTCACCCGCACTTTTAATAAAATATCTCATACATGTCTTGCGGAAGTAGTTCAGTGGTAGAATACAACCTTGCCACCTTGCCA
>NZ_JBFTMC010000285.1:0-490 GCF_056396765.1 Bacillus sp. 05T22 | reverse complement strand
GAATATTGACGTTCAGCGCCGGATCGACGCGATCGAGCATCACCAGCGGCGTACCGCTGGCCTGGATAATATCGATATAGGGATGACGATCGACGCTGTTGTAAAACAGGCCGTCAACCTGCTGGCTGAGCAGATTGTTGATCAGCTCCAGCTCGCGCTGGCGGCTGTTGCCCGCGTCGCCCAGCAGCATCACCATGCCGTTGCTCAACGCTTCCTGTTGCAGGGCGTGCGCGAAAGAGGCGATAAACGCGTTGCCGATATCCGGCACCACCAGCCCGTAGGTTTTGGTCGTGCCCAGCGCCAGCGCTCTGGCCAGGCTGTTAGGGCGATAGCCGGTTTTCCGCACCGCCTCCAGCACGCGCAGCCGGGTCGCTTCCGCCACCGGCCTCGGCCCGTTATTGATCACATAGCTGACCACCGCGACGGAGGTACCGGCTTCTCTGGCTACATCGGCACGCGTCGCCCTCTCAGAACTTTGTCTCGCCAACGT
>NZ_JBFTMC010000284.1:0-490 GCF_056396765.1 Bacillus sp. 05T22 | reverse complement strand
CCTAAATCAATACCGGATAAATTTACATTCGGTTGTTTAATCATTGTTTTTGCGTACAAATCCATTACAAGAATATTAGATCCTGTTTGAGTTAATGCTTTCTTCAGCCCTTCAGACCCTAATTCATAATTCCCTACTTTTTGTTCTTGGGCAGTCTGTTCTTGTGCAAGTACATGCATAGTGTTACCGTTAGTAGCAGTTATAACTGTTGCTAGAGTGGCTACAGCTAACACTTTAAATGGAAGTTTTTTCATAACTATTCTCCTTCTCAGTTTTTTGATAGATTCTTATAATCTTCATATTATTTTTATTAAATTCTTAATATTAAAACTTATTAACTTGTTCTCCAAGGTAACTTGTTACATTTTTTAATTGTCTTAATGTATCTTTTTGAGACTGCTGGTCAGTTGTATCAACATTAGTAGATAATTTTGTAATATTATTTTTGATTAGATTCAAATCTTCTTTATAGCGTTTTAGTAGGTCAAGT
>NZ_JBFTMC010000283.1:0-493 GCF_056396765.1 Bacillus sp. 05T22 | reverse complement strand
CTGTTAAGGTTGGGAAAGGTTCGGTTATTCGAAATAGCATTATTATGCAAAAGAGCCAAATTGGAGATAACTGTATATTAGACGGCGTTATTATTGATAAGGATGTTAAAATTGAGGATGGTGTGGTTTTAACAGGAACGCCTGATAATCCATACGTTCTGGAAAAGAGCAGTGTTCAAAGTCAAAATATTACTAGTTATTCTTAAAAGCTCTATGTAAGTTAAGTACAAATTGGAAAACTGATAAAAACATTCTTTTTAAGGTGGAAGAGAGCATCCGCCCATGCATAGAGGCGGTCAGATCCTTTTCCTGCCCTAGGCCAAGTGAAAACAAAGAGAGAAAACAAGTAGCAATCATCTTTTGTTCTTCGTAGCAGCGACTTATATGTCGAAAAATCAAAATGGATATATATAGCCAGTGAAATTCTATCCAATAGGGATTCACTGGCTCATCATGATATGAATTTAAAATCCGAAGGGAGGAAGCTGTAAGA
>NZ_JBFTMC010000282.1:0-496 GCF_056396765.1 Bacillus sp. 05T22 | reverse complement strand
GAACTTCCTTCATCATAAGTCAAAAGAATTAGTCGATAACTTTGATGTTGTAGCAATTGAAGACTTGAACATGAAAGGGATGTCACGAGCACTTAACTTTGGTAAAAGTGTTGCTGATAATGGGTGGGGGATGTTCACGACTTTTTTAGCCTATAAGTTACAAGAACAAGGCAAACAACTTGTGAAGATTGATAAATGGTTTCCTTCTACAAAAACATGCAGTAGTTGTGGAAACGTAAAGGATTTAGCACTATCTGAACGAGAGTATGTTTGTGATTGTGGTACGTCAATAGATAGAGATTATAATGCTGCAATYAACATCAAAAATGAAGCGATACGCTTGTTAGCATGATCATAAATCATATCAAAGAACCTATGGAACATGGGAGATAGCTCGTGGTCTTACGACTAATTCGTTAGCTAATAAAAGTAACGACTAACCGAGAAGCCCCCACTTCAAACAGCTCGTAAGAGCGTTAAGTGGCGGGTAGTTCAC
>NZ_JBFTMC010000281.1:0-499 GCF_056396765.1 Bacillus sp. 05T22 | reverse complement strand
ACATACTGATACTATTACTCTAAAAAAGGTGCGTGATCAGTATGGAAAAGCGAAATTTATTCAAGTGGAAGCATTATCATCATGATATTATTTTGCAAACAGTAAGATGGTACCTACGGTACAACTTGAGCTTTCGTGATTTGGTGGAAATGATGGMGGAACGGGGCWTAWYCGTTGCTCATACAACGATTATGCGTTGGGTTCATCAGTATGGTCCTGAATTAGACAAAAGAATCCGTCGTCATCTCAAGCAAACCAATGAYTCTTGGAGAGTCGATGAAACATATATCAAAGTAAAAARTCAATGGATGTACCTGTATCGTGCTGTCGATTCGAAAGGAAGTACCATCGATTTTTATCTAAGCAAAGCAAGAAACCACAAGGCTGCAAAGCGATTCTTCAAGAAAGCTTTGCAGTCTTTTCATATTTCTGAGCCTCGTGTCGTGACAGTCGATAAGAATCCAGCTTACCCTATAGCAGTTGAAGAATTGAGAAAAGA
>NZ_JBFTMC010000280.1:0-501 GCF_056396765.1 Bacillus sp. 05T22 | reverse complement strand
ACCGGATGCCGTACCTTGCCGCTTTTCGCCAGCGCCGGCGAACGAGACTCGCTTTCGGGCCGGAAGCAGCGCTGCCAGTCGTGATACGTTTTCTCTAAGGCATCATAGCGTTCATCCTCTACCAGGCTGATGCCCTGCTCATAGTAGGCCCGATCCCAGTCGCTCAGCTGTTTTTCCAGCGCCGTCATCTCCAGTTCTGCCCGGGCGGGCGACCAGACGGGGCAAAAAGCCTGTGCAATGGCGCACCCTCCCAGCCCGAACATTATTACTATGCTTCGCATCTCCACACTCCCTTGTTGCTYTGCTTCGCTTATTAAATCGGCAAAATCAGAACATGGCGATAGCGTAAGTTCGCTTATGGAAAACGTATCGAAAAGTTTTTTCCCTAGCATGAAACCTGTCATCAGTACCGCGAGCCATCTTCCAGTTTTAGAGAAAAAACGCGGCAGAACAGCCGAAACGCTGCATCCTGGCCTTCACCCGTGTATACTGTGCAGGAAG
>NZ_JBFTMC010000279.1:0-506 GCF_056396765.1 Bacillus sp. 05T22 | reverse complement strand
ATATTATATTTTGCGTCAGTTGTTCTATGGTCTAAGAAATGAAAACCATTTGGTTTTCCATCTCTCATTAAAAAGCCACTATCAGGATCCGTTGTACTTACACGTGTTTTTTTGATTGGGGTATCACTTTCCTTTCTTGGTTTTAATTCTTTTTTCCGTGTTTCTCCCGATCTCCCATGACTGCCGCTTCTAATTCTTCTATATATAATTTAGGACGCTCTTTTTTTACTTTGTGCACAAATTTATTTTTATTTGCGTTCGCCTTCACGTGAGTGGAATCTGTCATTAATGCACGTCCTCCCACCATACGATGTTCCATCGCTTGACGTACGATTTCATCGAAGATTTCTTCAAAAATGTTTGTATGAAGAAAACGAGTGCGACGATTCCAGCTAATTGTGGAGTGATCTGGAACGGAATCTGATAAAGAAAACCCTAAAAACCAGCGGTACGCAATATTTGTTTTAATTTCTTTTTCTAATTGACGTTCCGATCGAATACAATAC
>NZ_JBFTMC010000278.1:0-525 GCF_056396765.1 Bacillus sp. 05T22 | reverse complement strand
CTGTAGGCATGCTGATGGAAATGATCGCTCAGGCACAGGTCGGCGAATGCCTCCTGCATGTGTTCAAGCGCCCGGTCGCTGAGTGTGTGGTTCATGCGAATCACGAACTGATGCTTGAGCCAGCGGCTGGAGTGGAAATTGCTGTAGAACTGGTTGATCTGCTCGACGGCCTCTTCGGCGCTATAGACCAGGCTCAGCAGCTTCATGTCGGTCGGCAGGATGTAGCGATTTTCCTCCAGTTGATGGTGAATGAAGTCCAGCGCGCCTTGCCAGAACTTGCCGCCCGGCGCATCCAGTAGCACGACAGGCACCAGCGGGCTTTTACCGGTCGGGATCAGGGTCAGTACTTCCAGCGCTTCATCCAGCGTGCCAAATCCCCCTGGGCACAGGACCAGCGCGTCGGCTTCCTTGACGAAGAACAGCTTGCGGGTAAAGAAAAAGTGGAAGGGCAGCAAGTTGGCGGTGCCATTGACCGTGGGGTTGGCATGCTGCTCGAAGGGCAGGGTGATATTGAATCCCAGGCTG
>NZ_JBFTMC010000277.1:0-565 GCF_056396765.1 Bacillus sp. 05T22 | reverse complement strand
GTCCCTAAACACTTCCAAATTCTAGGAATATCTTTAACTACTACAGGCTCGAATTCATCCTCACTTCTTATGCTTACCTCTTTTAATAATTCGTCCTTTATCAATCCCACAAAACTATTTATACTCATCATTTCCACTCCGGTTTTGTTAAAAGGGGTCCCATCCACATTTTAAAATGAATATGTCAAAACATATACAATTTAATTTTCCTCATACTGTTTGGCAAGTTTATAAAATGAGGAACGTTTGATGCCATACTTTTTCATAGCTCCTACGGCTGTAATTGAACCGGATTTCCATTCTTTGTAAGCATCCATAAATTCTTCTGTTATTTCGACAGGCGGACGTCCTAAACGTTTACCTTGCTTCCTAGCAAGAGCAATTCCTTCAGCTTGACGTTGTTTAATATCAATGCGCTCTTTTTCTGCAAAGGCAGATAATATTGTCAGTGTTGCTTTTTGAATTGCGCTCTGAATAACATCATTTGTACTTTCTCCAGTGTAATTGACGTTAATGTATGGTTCCTTTATAAATTGTAAATTTACTTTATGTTTTTCGTAATATA
>NZ_JBFTMC010000276.1:0-567 GCF_056396765.1 Bacillus sp. 05T22 | reverse complement strand
GTTAAGCTCTCTAGCGCCGATGGTAGTTGGGGCCTTGCCCCTGTGAGAGTAGGACGTTGCCAGGCAAATGGAGGATTAGCTCAGCTGGGAGAGCACCTGCCTTACAAGCAGGGGGTCGGCGGTTCGATCCCGTCATCCTCCACCATATAATGTCGGAGGGGTAGCGAAGTGGCTAAACGCGGCGGACTGTAAATCCGCTCCTTCGGGTTCGGCAGTTCGAATCTGCCCCCCTCCACCATTTCTTAATTAATGGGCTATAGCCAAGCGGTAAGGCAACGGACTTTGACTCCGTCATGCGCTGGTTCGAATCCAGCTAGCCCAGCCATTAAGAGCCATTAGCTCAGTTGGTAGAGCATCTGACTTTTAATCAGAGGGTCGAAGGTTCGAGTCCTTCATGGCTCACCATTTTTTTAAAAAATATGCGGGTGTGGCGGAATTGGCAGACGCACCAGACTTAGGATCTGGCGCCTTTGGCGTGGGGGTTCGACTCCCTTCACCCGCACTTTTAATAAAATATCTCATACATGTCTTGCGGAAGTAGTTCAGTGGTAGAATACAACCTTGCCA
>NZ_JBFTMC010000275.1:0-568 GCF_056396765.1 Bacillus sp. 05T22 | reverse complement strand
AATGTTGTTCCTCCAATTGAAACTTTCATTTCATTTGTTAATGGAACATTTTGTTCATTAATAATTGTTCTCCACCATTCCCATGCAAGACCTGTACATTCTCTTGCTACGACTTTTACATTTTTTGAATTCGGTGGMAGTGGTATGACTGTATTGAAATGAGCAGTTCTGTCTCTGCCGTTTCCTTCCCAAGTTTTATGGGTTAGTACTTCTTTWCCATTTTKATCATATGAGAATTCATCCCAAGATACATCAAATTGAGCAACATATCCACCAGTATGATCAAGCGTCATTTTAGCACTAGAATAYTCTGTAGTTGTAGTCTCAATATAATCTGTATTGTTATGAACAGCAGCAGTTGCGTTATCTTTTAAGAAAGTGCTTGTATATGAAATTGGGTATGCTGGATTTTTAGAACTTAATTCTGCATTATCTTTAATGATATTTCGGATTTCATTAAAATCTTTTGTAACAACCTTGTTATGCTCTTTTGCATCTCCGCCTAATACTACAGCGGTAAAGGTACTGTCTTCAAAAATATCTTTGTACTGTCCACTCGCTTCAACGC
>NZ_JBFTMC010000274.1:0-593 GCF_056396765.1 Bacillus sp. 05T22 | reverse complement strand
CGAGAGTTTGTAACACCCGAAGTCGGTGGGGTAACCTTTTTGGAGCCAGCCGCCTAAGGTGGGACAGATGATTGGGGTGAAGTCGTAACAAGGTAGCCGTATCGGAAGGTGCGGCTGGATCACCTCCTTTCTATGGAGAATTGATGAACACTGTTCATCAATATAAGTTTCCGTGTTTTGTTTTCGTTTAGTTTTGAGAGTTCAATAAACGTATTGACTCTTAAAAGAGAATATGATATAAAATAATTCCGCAATTTGTATGGGCCTATAGCTCAGCTGGTTAGAGCGCACGCCTGATAAGCGTGAGGTCGATGGTTCGAGTCCATTTAGGCCCACCATACAATTTGGGGCCTTAGCTCAGCTGGGAGAGCGCCTGCCTTGCACGCAGGAGGTCAGCGGTTCGATCCCGCTAGGCTCCACCAAAACGCTATTTTATATAGCATGGTATGTTCTTTGAAAACTAGATAACAGTGTAGCTCATATTTTTTAATTTTAGTTTGGTTAAGTTAGAAAGGGCGCACGGTGGATGCCTTGACACTAGGAGTCGATGAAGGACGGGACTAACGCCGATATGCTTCGGGGAGCTGTAAGTA
>NZ_JBFTMC010000273.1:0-595 GCF_056396765.1 Bacillus sp. 05T22 | reverse complement strand
AATCACCTCTAACTCGTACGGTACATATGATGTGGAGGAAAAAGAAAAAGTAGGCACTTTTCTTATAAATGAAAGAAAAAGAAGGTGAAGTAGGGAATGTTGACTGAGATGCACATTGCTGTCATAGGAGGAGATGCAAGGCAGCTAGAAGTGATTCGTAAGTTGGTTGAACTTGATGCAAAACTTTCATTAGTAGGATTTGATCAACTGGATCATGGTTTTACAGGGGCAGCAAAAGAGAGTATGCAAGATCTAGATTTCACTTCTTTAGATGCAATTATTTTGCCGGTAGCAGGAACAAATGCAAAAGGAGAAGTAGATACTATTTTTTCAAATGAAAAAGTTGCGCTTACGAAAGAACAGATTGAAAAAACACCAGCAAACTTTACTATATATTCAGGAATTGGTACACCGTATTTAGAAATATTGAATGCTTTTTGTTTTTCAATCACCTCTAACTCGTACGGTACATATGATGTGGAGGAAAAAGAAAAAGTAGGCACTTTTCTGTGGAGGAAAAAGAAAAAGTAGGCACTTTTCTTATAAATGAAAGAAAAAGAAGGTGAAGTAGGGAATGTTGACTGAGATGCACATT
>NZ_JBFTMC010000272.1:0-601 GCF_056396765.1 Bacillus sp. 05T22 | reverse complement strand
TTATAAAGGAACCATACATTAACGTCAATTACACTGGAGAAAGTACAAATGATGTTATTCAGAGCGCAATTCAAAAAGCAACACTGACAATATTATCTGCCTTTGCAGAAAAAGAGCGAATTGATATTAAACAACGTCAAGCTGAAGGAATTGCTCTTGCCAGAAAACAAGGTAGACGTTTAGGACGTCCGCCTGTTGAAATAACAGAAGAATTTACGGATGCTTACAAGGAATGGAAATCTGGTTCAATTACAGCAGTAGGAGCCATGAAAAAGTATGGCATCAAACGTTCTTCTTTTTATAAGCTTGCTAAACAGTATGAGGAAAGAATGAAAGAATAGAGAGACAAAATTTTAATTTGTTAAGATAGTAATTGAGGTAGCACCAACATTCGTTAAAATGTGGGTGGGCCCCCTTTTAGCAAAACCGGAGTGGAAATGATGAGTATAAATAGTTTTGTGGGATTGATAAAGGACGAATTATTAAAAGAGGTAAGCATAAGAAGTGAGGATGAATTCGAGCCTGTAGTAGTTAAAGATATTCCTAGAATTTGGAAGTGTTTAGGGACATATTCCTAGAATTTGGAAGTGTTTAGGGACAG
>NZ_JBFTMC010000271.1:0-611 GCF_056396765.1 Bacillus sp. 05T22 | reverse complement strand
GCTCAATATAGAGGCCAAAGTTGCATTAGGATTGATAATAGCAGAAAATATGTTTAATATGATAAATATGGATGAAGATGGATATAAAACTGGTAGAGAAGCGCTAAATTTCTGTTGGAAGTGGCTTGAAGGTGAAAAAATCGATGCTGATGATTTGTGTAACTATATAGACAGCGAAGATTATATAGATGTAGCTGAATTTGCGAACGAAGAAAAAGATGTACAAAAACAGTATGCATGGTATTCAGTATTAGATGCTGTGTCTTATACAATTTATCAAGCGTATAAAAAGGAAAAAAGAAAATTCGTTCCTCAAGTGGTTGAAATAATTGATGATGAAACGTTAAAAATATTAGGTGAAAATGCGATTGAATCTGGTTATTTTAAGATTGAAAGTTTAAATAATATAAAAAAATACCTATTAGAAAATTACTCATTAAGCGGTAGTGTCGAAACCGGTAATTATATAAAAAGGGATATCTTACCATTAATCAAAAAGCATAAAAAGTAATCTTATCCATGTCAAGTAGACAATATTAAAAAAACTAAGCAGCTATGATAGTTTGGAAAAGTCAATAAAAAAGAATTTTAAGATAACTATGAAAGTAGGG
>NZ_JBFTMC010000270.1:0-612 GCF_056396765.1 Bacillus sp. 05T22 | reverse complement strand
AGGTGGAAGCATGGTGACATGTGGAGCTGACGAATACTAATAGATCGAGGACTTAACCATATAATATGAAGCAARTGTTATCTAGTTTTGAGAGAAYATAAAAAACTTRTTGACTTTTTWARTSAATCAAGTATAATAATGTTTGTCTCRAGTGAATRTAGTCTGGTAATGATGGCAGAGAGGTCACACCCGTTCCCATACCGAACACGGAAGTTAAGCTCTCTAGCGCCGATGGTAGTTGGGGCCTTGCCCCTGTGAGAGTAGGACGTTGCCAGGCTAATATTATTCCGCAGTAGCTCAGCGGTAGAGCTATCGGCTGTTAACCGATCGGTCGTAGGTTCGATTCCTACCTGCGGAGCCATGATTGGAGAGCTGTCCGAGTTGGCCGAAGGAGCACGATTGGAAATCGTGTATACGTCACAAGCGTATCAAGGGTTCGAATCCCTTGCTCTCCGCCATAATATTTTTGGCCCGTTGGTCAAGTGGTTAAGACACCGCCCTTTCACGGCGGTAACACGGGTTCGAATCCCGTACGGGTCACCACTTTTGGAGGATTAGCTCAGCTGGGAGAGCACCTGCCTTACAAGCAGGGGGTCGGCGGTTCGATCCCGT
>NZ_JBFTMC010000269.1:0-650 GCF_056396765.1 Bacillus sp. 05T22 | reverse complement strand
TTTCCAACTTTCCCTTTATAAGAACGATATTTTTTCATACGAACGAGACACTTCAAGCCTAATTCTTTCATAATTCGATACACTTTTTTATGATTTACTTTGTGTCCGCGGTTCGTCAGTTCATCACGAATACGACGATAACCATAAAGACCCTCGTGTTCATCATAAATAGCTTGAATCAATCCTTTTAGTTCTACATCTGGATCAGGACGATCGAAATTTTTTACCCAATAATAATACGTGCTTCGCGGAATACCAGCGAGCTGAAGTAGCATCTTTACTGAAAATTCATGCCTTAACTCATAGACTACTTGGGCCTTGTCTTGTTTCGTGATTTTTCCTTGTTTTGAACTAAGGCATTCAACTTTTTTAAATACGCATTTTCCATACGTAAACGCTCATTTTCCGCTTGTAGTGCTTCTATTGAACCTTCAATTATTCCGTGATCTTTGGTCGTGTTAAGTTTTTTATTTTTCATGGATTGATGCCCCTTTTTCTTTGATTGTAGGGCATCCAATCCTCCTGCTTCATAAGCCACTTTCCATTTCCGAAGTGTTTCATAAGATGGAATATTGAAAATCGCCGCTGTTTCCCTGATAGATGTCCCTTTTTCATTCATATAATTGAGTACATTCAGTTTAAACGGCACA
>NZ_JBFTMC010000268.1:0-660 GCF_056396765.1 Bacillus sp. 05T22 | reverse complement strand
ACATTAAGGCTACATCCAGTCGATTTTGAAGAGATAAAGAAGGTTTATCCCCAAATAATTTTGCACCTAAAATTAATACATATGGAGCGTTATCACTTAACTTTTCATAAGCAACTTTTTTCATTCGATATGTCATATACATTATGCATAATGGTGGAAATAATAAGATAACAAGTAGTATCCATTTGTTCATATATAAGCTTACACTCCCTTTCTTTATATTATATAGAAAAAGAAAGGGAGACAGAAGTATTTTTTAATGACTACGTTGTCCTGCGTTTTGAGCATTACGCCCTTTTTTAGAAGATGTATGACACTGAGTTTGATTTCCTTTATGTTTCGCTGATCCTAATGCTTTCGTTTTTCCCATTTTGTTTCACACCCTCTTTTTATATGGTTCCTTTATAGATTTTGTATTTTCTCTCTCGTCATACAATGGATTTATTGGAAGTTTCTCCTTATTTCAAGAGTATTTTTTATTTTTGGGATATCAAGATAAAGTGAAACTTTAATCAGTGGGGTTTTCTTTCCCACACTGATTATTAGCCCTCACTAATCGGACTTTTACGGGCAGCTAATCTCCCACCTAACTTCCTTGTTTCTCTCTGAATCTTGAGGTGGGGGTCTCACTGCCCTAAAATAGCGGATAAAGTTAATAAT
>NZ_JBFTMC010000267.1:0-676 GCF_056396765.1 Bacillus sp. 05T22 | reverse complement strand
GTTAAGCTCTCTAGCGCCGATGGTAGTTGGGACCTTGTCCCTGTGAGAGTAGGACGTTGCCAGGCAAATGGAGGATTAGCTCAGCTGGGAGAGCACCTGCCTTACAAGCAGGGGGTCGGCGGTTCGATCCCGTCATCCTCCACCATATACGCCGGCTTAGCTCAATTGGTAGAGCAACTGACTTGTAATCAGTAGGTTGGGGGTTCAAGTCCTCTAGCCGGCACCAGTTTTTCTTGTACGAGCCATTAGCTCAGTTGGTAGAGCATCTGACTTTTAATCAGAGGGTCGAAGGTTCGAGTCCTTCATGGCTCACCATTTATAATAATTCGCGGGTGTGGCGGAATTGGCAGACGCACCAGACTTAGGATCTGGCGCCTTTGGCGTGGGGGTTCGACTCCCTTCACCCGCACTTTATAAGCGAAATCAATTTCATATCGAGCGGAAGTAGTTCAGTGGTAGAATACAACCTTGCCAAGGTTGGGGTCGCGGGTTCGAATCCCGTCTTCCGCTCCAATTTACAATATGATATGCCGGGGTGGCGGAACAGGCAGACGCACAGGACTTAAAATCCTGCGGTGGGTGACCACCGTGCGGGTTCGACCCCCGCCCTCGGCACCATATGCGCCCGTAGCTCAATTGGATAGAGCGTTTGACTACGGATCAAAAGGTTAGGGGT
>NZ_JBFTMC010000266.1:0-677 GCF_056396765.1 Bacillus sp. 05T22 | reverse complement strand
AGGAACGAAGACGTGGAAAGACGATAATGCGAAAGATCGTCCGAAAACGATTCAAGTAGACTTACTACAAAATGGCCAAGTCATTGCGACACAAGAAGTAAGTGAAGCAACAGGGTGGAAATATACATTTAAAGATTTAGCAGCATACGATGCAGACGGAAAAGCCTACAAGTATGAAGTGAAAGAACAACCAGTAGATGGATATCAAACAGAAGTCAAAGGTTATGACATCACGAATACAAAGGTTGGCCAAACAAAAGTAGAAGGAACGAAGACATGGAAAGACGATAACGCGAAAGAACGTCCGAAAACAATCAAAGTAGACTTACTACAAAATGGCCAAGTCATTGCGACACAAGAAGTAAGTGAAGCAAGTGGCTGGAAGTATGAATTTAAAGATTTAGCAGCATACGATGCAGACGGAAAAGCCTACAAGTATGAAGTGAAAGAACAACCAGTAGATGGATATCAAACAGAAGTSAAWGGTTATGACATCACGAATACAAAGGTAGGTCAAACAAAAGTAGGAGGAACGAAGACGTGGAAAGACGATAATGCGAAAGATCGTCCGAAAACGATTCAAGTAGACTTACTACAAAATGGCCAAGTCATTGCGACACAAGAAGTAAGTGAAGCAACAGGGTGGAAATATACATTTAAAGATTTAGCAGCATACG
>NZ_JBFTMC010000265.1:0-686 GCF_056396765.1 Bacillus sp. 05T22 | reverse complement strand
CCACAAGGAAGTGAAAAGCTTCGGGGAATTTTATGTAATTATTTAAAAAAACGTGGTATTCAAACAGCACCAGAGAACATTTTAATTGTTTCAGGTGCACTTCAAGCACTTCAATTAATTGCAGTTGGATTATTAGAAGAAGGATCCATAGTCTTCCAAGAACAACCTTCGTATTTAAATTCTGTGCATCCCTTTCAATCCACTGGAATGCGTATGATTTCAGTTTTACGAGACGCACATTTGACAGACAATTTGCGGGCACTCAAAAGAAAAAGACAATCTTTATTTTACTGTGTGCCAACATTACACAATCCGACAGGATATAATTGGTCGGTGAAAGAAAAGAAAAATCTTTACAACACATGCAAAGAGCTACAAATCCCGATTATTGAAGATGATGTGTATCACGAACTGTTATTTGAATCATATTCTCCTGCTATAAAGTCATTTGATACATCAGGGCAAGTTCTTTATATCGGTAGTGTATCCAAAACGCTAAGTCCTGGATTACGGATCGGTTGGGTTGTTGCACCTTCACCTGTAATTGGACGATTAGCTGATATTAAAATGCAAACAGATTATGGCTCAAGTGCCTTTTCTCAAGAAATCGTCGCACACTGGATATCATCCGGTTTATACGAAAAGCATCTGATCACACTTCGTAAACAATTGAAAAGAAGGGCTAC
>NZ_JBFTMC010000264.1:0-699 GCF_056396765.1 Bacillus sp. 05T22 | reverse complement strand
TTCTACTCATCAGGTAGCATAGTAAAAAAATTCAAACCCGTCAGGGTTTATTTGATATGCCTACTTTTATAACATCTATAAACGATAATAAAATATTACGTGAAAAGACCCCATTTTGTATAAAAATATACCTTAAGTTGATGGATGTGGGGTAGCACCACATCACTATCAAGCTAATAAAACAAAATCCCCCCTAAAATGAAAAAATACGCTATTCTTTCTGTAGAATCATAAGAAAGGATGGCGTTTTTGTATGTCTATTTCTGTATCTGATGAATTGCAACTATTTGCTCAAGAAATTCAAAGCTTCTTATCTCAAAATATCTTACGAGATATTGCTAGAGATGTTGGTTTTGTGCAGCGAACCAGTAAGTACCAAGCAAAGGATTTAGTCGCTTTATGTGTATGGATGAGCCAAAATGTCGCTACAACTTCTTTAACTCAGTTATCCAGCTGTTTAGAAGCATCAACAGAAGTGCTCATCAGTCCTGAGGGATTGAATCAACGGTTTAATAAAGCGGCCGTCCAATTTTTGCAACACATATTAGCGGAACTACTAAACCAAAAATTGGCCTCATCTATACCGATTTCTTCTCCATATACTTCTGTTTTTAAGCGTATTCGTATTTTAGATTCAACTGCATTTCAGCTCCCAGATTCCTTTTCATTCGTTTATCCAGGTGCAGGAGGCTGCAGCCA
>NZ_JBFTMC010000263.1:0-716 GCF_056396765.1 Bacillus sp. 05T22 | reverse complement strand
CTTTATGGTTATCGTCGTATTCGTGATGAACTGACGAACCGCGGACACAAAGTAAATCATAAAAAAGTGTATCGAATTATGAAAGAATTAGGCTTGAAGTGTCTCGTTCGTATGAAAAAATATCGTTCTTATAAAGGGAAAGTTGGAAATATTGCACCGAATATTTTAAATCGCAATTTCCAAGCGGAAAAACCAAATGAAAAATGGGTTACGGACATTACGGAGTTTAAATTGTTTGGAGAGAAGTTATATCTATCACCGATGTTGGATTTATTTAATGGTGAAATTATCACATACACAATTGCTTCAAGACCAACCTACTCCCTTGTTTCAACAATGTTAGACYAATCTTTTGAACGTTTAATAGACAAAGATACACTTCTGATTCATTCCGATCAAGGATGGCAYYATCAAATGAAGCAATACCGTCATTCTCTTACTAAACGTGGCATTACACAAAGCATGTCTCGTAAAGGAAACTGTTACGATAACGCAGTGATTGAAAACTTCTTTGGCATCATGAAGTCAGAATTTCTGTATCGAAAAGAATTTAAGAGTATAGAACATTTTAAGCAAGAACTAGCAAAATATATAGAGTACTATAATCATAAAAGAATTAAGGCAAAACTAAAAGGCATGAGCCCGGTACAATACCGGACCCATGCCCAAAAGGTTGCCTAATGAAATAATCTGTCTAACTTTATGGGGTCACTTCA
>NZ_JBFTMC010000262.1:0-745 GCF_056396765.1 Bacillus sp. 05T22 | reverse complement strand
TACTCAAGGTAGGCATCGTCTTCTTTTAGAAGGGCATACATTAAATTTTCCATTTGAAGAAACAGCGACGCATCAATTTTTTTGTCACTAAAAATTTGTCTCATGAATTATCCCTCAAAAAAGTAGCTTTCTGCTAATTCGCGGACAGTCATTTGTTCTGTTTCATCATTTAATTTTGCAATAATGCTTCGCTCAATTGCGCGCATAACAGGAATATATACGCCTAAATCACATGCGTCGATAATTCCGCGAATACTTGCTGCTTCTTCACTTACGCGTCCATCACGAGCAAGTGGCATGAGGTCACTTACGAATGCCACAAACTTTTCAATTGTTGCAATGTCTTTCAATTTTGATTCGGATAATAATAGTTGTTTTAATGTATCGCCTTGAATATAAGGAACTTCAATGATAACAAAACGGTTTTTTAATGCTTCATTTAATTCACTTGTTCCAACATAACCTTCGTTGATTGCAGCAATTACACGGTATTCTTCATCACCATATACAACTTGCTGTGTAAATGGATTTGTAATCATTTTACGGTAATCCAATGCACCGTGAAGAAGTGGAAGTGTTTCAGGTTTTGCCATATTAATTTCATCGATATATAGGAAATGCCCATTTTTCATTGCTTTCATAAGAGGACCGTCAACGAAGGAAACTTCAGATGCCCCGTCTTTTGTTTTTAATGTATTGTATCCTAAAATACCTTCCACATCTAAATCAACCGAACAGTTAATAC
>NZ_JBFTMC010000261.1:0-778 GCF_056396765.1 Bacillus sp. 05T22 | reverse complement strand
GTATGAACCTAACTTCATTTTGGGCAGACTTCACCTGTGGGTGAAGTTGTCCTTTTTTCATCATATGCATGGTTTCAACGCCACTCAATATAGAAGTGGCTGTTTCATATGACTTGAATCCTAACATAGAACGCACACGTTTCTTAATGAAACGGTGATCCTGTTCCACTATATTATTGAGATATTTAACTTGCCTTATTTGTATGCCWTCAGGCATACGTTTCTCTTCTTTTAATTCTTGAATTGCTACAGGATAGGCTGGGTTCTTGTCTACTGTTATAACGCGAGGTTTACAAATATGAGAAGCAGCCAAGGCTTTCTTGAAAAAGCGCTTGGCTGCTTGTTTATCTCTTGATTCACTGAGATAAAAATCAATGGTATTTCCTTCTGAATCGACTGCGCGATATAAATACATCCATTGACCTTTTACTTTCACATACGTTTCATCGACTCTCCAGGAATCATTTGTTGTCTTAAGATGACGTCKTACTCTTTCATCTAATTCAGGTCCATATTGATGCACCCAACGCATAATGGTGGTGTGAGCAATAGACAAACCTCGTTCCTCCATCATTTCCACCAAATCACGAAAACTTAGGTTGTACCGTAGGTACCATCTTACYGTTAATAAGATAATATCAGGTTGATAGTGCTTCCATTTGAACGAATTTTCCTTTTTCATACCGATCACACACCTTTTTTAGAGTAATAGTATCAGTATGTCCAAGATTTAGAGATTATTTGCAATTTCCCTGAAGTTTTTGCACCAGAACCAACC
>NZ_JBFTMC010000260.1:0-809 GCF_056396765.1 Bacillus sp. 05T22 | reverse complement strand
AGGTTCTGTTGCAAAGTTGGAAAAAATATAGAGAGGTCTACAGATTGGAAATAGGCTTTAAGCAATCGCTACTAATTGCTGT
Organism: Bacillus sp. 05T22; assembly: GCF_056396765.1. Taxonomy (NCBI): domain Bacteria; kingdom Bacillati; phylum Bacillota; class Bacilli; order Caryophanales; family Bacillaceae; genus Bacillus; species Bacillus sp. 05T22. The sequence goes on along the minus strand of NZ_JBFTMC010000260.1, from coordinate 727 downwards.
AGTTCTTTGTACACTGAAAAGACGGAGTCTGATTCAAGACTTCGTCTTTGTTTATATATGGCCTGAATCGTTTCAATCCCTTTTATAGTCCGTGAAGCATGACGAAGATTTTGAAATCCTGCGGATTTGGCAAAACGTCTCTTTACATGCCTATGATCCTGTTCAATCAGGTTATTGAGATATTTAACGGTACAATGTTTTGTACGTACATAAAAGCCGTTTTTCTTCAGTTTTTTGAACGCACAAAGCAAGGCYGGAGCCTTGTCTGTAGTGAGAACTGTTGGTTCTCCAAAATGTTTTACTAATCTTTTCATAAAGGCATAGGCAGCCTGATGATCCCGTTTTTTACGAAGTTGAATATCCAATGTGTGTCCATCTTTATCAATTGCACGATAGAGATAACGCCATTCTCCCTTAACTTTGATATAAGTCTCATCCAAATGCCAAGATAAGCGTGCAGATTTATTTTTCACTTTCCAAATTTGATAGATGAGATTGCCATATTCATGAACCCATCGCATGATAGTTGTTGGGTGAACTGAAATACCACGTTCTTTCAGGATTTCAGATACATCGCGATAACTTAAAGAAAAACGGCAGTAGTAGCCGACAGCTACTAMAATAATATCTTTCTTGAATTGTTTTCCTTTAAAATATCTCATGTCTGATTCTCCTAGATCCTGTTTTCTAGAGTGTAGCTTCATGTAGGAAACTTTGCAACAGAACC
>NZ_JBFTMC010000259.1:0-856 GCF_056396765.1 Bacillus sp. 05T22 | reverse complement strand
CTTGCATAGAGTCGATATTATCATGTAAATCTGTATAATTGGCCCCCATTGTATTCCATTGTTTTTGGATATTTGTTAGAGACAGTATCGCTTGATCCACTGTTTGATATAGATCTGTCAAAGTTGCTTTCGCGTTCGTAAGCGAAATAACTGCTTGGCTAGCAAGGTCGGCTTTCGTACTTAATTGTCCGATTTTGTTAGAAATTGCGTTATAGGAGTCCATATTCTTAGACGCAATGACACCAGATGCTGTTCCTAAACCGATACCAGCTGCACCGAGAGCTGTAAGACCACCAATAACAGCTGGTGTTGCTGTACCGCCAGTCACAACAATTACTACCGTTCCTGCAATGGCTGCAGCAACTAAAATGAATGCTCCCAATCCACCACCAATTGACCATGCTAATACATTGTTAAAATGCTCTGTCTGAGTAGAACGTAGCTTCTCAATTTCAGCTTGAAGTTGTGGAATCAGGGCATTATTTCCGGCTAATAGTGCCGTTAATCCACCTTGTCCATCAACATTATTTTTAAACCCTGTAGAATTGTCATACAGTTTTGCTTTGAAGTCTTGTAACATCTTAATTACTTCTGTAACTTCTTGTGAATTTGTATTAATTGTAGTGATTAAATCATTTATTCCATCTTTTAACTCTGCTTTATCTTTCTTTTGTACAGCAGCTGCCAATGTATCGTAATAATTTTTAAATTCTTCATCGTAATTTACAATATTACGTGCTGTTTTTTGAATTTTCGGCTTTGCTGTGTCTAACCAATAATTCGCATTAATTCGTGACAGTTCCTGATTAAGGTGAATGCTTTTGAGTAATTCTGCTCCTTCTGAACCTCTGAACCT
>NZ_JBFTMC010000258.1:0-867 GCF_056396765.1 Bacillus sp. 05T22 | reverse complement strand
ACGTATGTTTATTAGTCGATCTCTTTAATCGAGAAATCATAGGCCATAGCGCAGGCCAAAAGAAAGATGCCGAGCTTGTTTCACAAGCTTTCGCAACRGTGAAAACAAACTTAAATCGGATTACCTTATTTCATACAGATCGAGGAAATGAGTTCAAAAACAAGCTGATCCATGACACGTTAGAGACCTTCAAAATCCAGCGTTCATTAAGTGCGAAAGGCTGTCCATATGATAATGCGGTAGCRGMAGCAACCTACAAAATCTTTAAAACAGAGTTCGTTCGCGATCGTCATTTCACAAGTTTAGAAGAATTGATTTTAGAATTGAACGACTACGTAAACTGGTTTAACAATGTTAGAATCCATGGCACATTAGGCTATTTGAGCCCTGTTCAGTACAGRCAGGAACACCTTAAAAAAATTGTCTAGTYTCGTGTTGACACACCACGCCCTCAAAACGAAAAAATGAGCTGACTTCTCAAAGTAACTACCTGTAGAAAAAGAAAATGTTCATTTAGGGGGTATATTAAAACCTTAGCTTGATAGCAATAGGGTACCGCYACATCGCTATCAAGTTAAGAAATACATTCTTCCCCAAAACGAAAAAAACGAACTAAATTTCTATGGACAACTATGAAAGGATGAAATTTTCGTTTTGGGGATACTTCAAAATCTTAGGTTGATGGGCATAAGGTGCTACCCCTTATAAAAAAGTTTGATCATATCTCAAAAATTTCTTCAATCCCCTTCATTACTTCAAAGGATCCTGAACTTTTGTTTGAAGGTATCGCTATCTTGATTCCTGATTTAGGATAAAAAGCAGAATGGAAGCTCACGCCAGGGTCATATCCCATTACATGATACTTAA
>NZ_JBFTMC010000257.1:0-880 GCF_056396765.1 Bacillus sp. 05T22 | reverse complement strand
ACACTGAACATTGAGCCTTGATGTGTAGGATAGGTGGGAGGCTTTGAAGCGTGGACGCCAGTCTGCGTGGAGCCAACCTTGAAATACCACCCTTTAATGTTTGATGTTCTAACGTGGACCCGTRATCCGGGKTGCGGACAGTGTMTGGTGGGTAGTTTGACTGGGGCGGTCTCCTCCYAAAGAGTAACGGAGGAGYACGAAGGTCAGCTAATCACGGTCGGACATCGTGAGGTTAGTGCAATGGCATAAGCTGGCTTGACTGCGAGAGTGACGGCTCGAGCAGGTGCGAAAGCAGGTCATAGTGATCCGGTGGTTCTGWATGGAAGGGCCATCGCTCAACGGATAAAAGGTACTCCGGGGATAACAGGCTGATACCGCCCAAGAGTTCATATCGACGGCGGTGTTTGGCACCTCGATGTCGGCTCATCACATCCTGGGGCTGAAGYMGGTCCCAAGGGTAYGGCTGTTCGCCATTTAAAGTGGTACGCGAGCTGGGTTTARAACGTCGTGAGACAGTTYGGTCCCTATCTGCCGTGGRCGTTKGARWTTTGASRGGGGYTGCTCCTAGTACGAGAGGACCGGAGTGRACGCACCGCTGGTGTTCGGGTTGTCATGCCAATGGCACTGCCCGGTAGCTAAGTGCGGAAAAGATAAGCGCTGAAAGCATCTAAGCGCGAAACTTGCCTCGAGATGAGTTCTCCCTGTGGCTTTAAGCCACCTGAAGGGMCGTTGAAGACGACGACGTTGATAGGCCGGGTGTGTAAGCGCAGCGATGCGTTGAGCTAACCGGTACTAATGACCCGTGAGGCTTAACCTTACAACGCCAGAAGCGTTCTGGTAAGCGTTATGAGAGACGCAACATTTTCAGCCTGTTCACGGA
>NZ_JBFTMC010000256.1:0-913 GCF_056396765.1 Bacillus sp. 05T22 | reverse complement strand
TTTCCTCGATCTGTATGAAATAAGGTAATCCGATTTAAGTTTGTTTTCACCGTTGCGAAAGCTTGTGAAACAAGCTCGGCATCTTTCTTTTGGCCTGCGCTATGGCCTATGATTTCTCGATTAAAGAGATCGACTAATAAACATACGTAATTCCACTTTTTGTTCACACGGACGTATGTTMAATYACTTACGACTACAGCCAGCTCTTCTTGTTGGTTGAACTGACGATTGAGTTCGTTTGAAATGTTTTCTTCGTTACAGCTAACTCTCTTCGRCTTAAATTGTGCAATCGTATAGTTCGATACTAAACCTTGGTTCTGCATGATTCGCCCAATACGGCGACGTGAAATCACATATCCTACCTTTTTTAGTTCTACTTTTATCTTTCGTGTTCCATAGTTCTGACGGCTCTCTCGGAAGATTTCTTTCACGAGTGGTGACAATTCATYTMCTGTATCTTGTGCTTGTTTGGCTTCATAATAATACGTTGCTCTTGATAATTGTAGGACATTGCACATTGCTGATATTGAGTATTTATGTAGGTTATTCTTCACTACTTTTACTTTCGTCCTAGTATCAGCGCTGCTTGCTTTAAAATATCATTTTCCATAAGAAGTTGTTTGTTTTGTTTTCTCAACGCTTCCAACTCTAGTTGTTCAGCRGTCTTATTATCTTTCTCTTTAAACGAGCCAGACGTATGATTTTGATTGATCCATCGATCCAATGATGATGGTGTTAATCCATATTCCTTAATGATGTCTTTYCTTGGTTTACCATTCTGATACAGTTGAACCATTTGGTGCTTAAATTCCGCTGTAAAGGTTCTTCTTTCTCTTTTATTGTTCGTCATAGTAGATTCTCCTCAAATATATTAGTTGTAGTCTACTTGACCTTAATTTTTTTGTCTAGTTCA
>NZ_JBFTMC010000255.1:0-922 GCF_056396765.1 Bacillus sp. 05T22 | reverse complement strand
ATACCACTTCCGCCGAATTCAAAAAATGTAAAAGTCGTAGCAAGAGAATGTACAGGTCTTGCATGGGAATGGTGGAGAACAATTATTAATGAACAAAATGTTCCATTAACAAATGAAATGAAAGTTTCAATTGGAGGAACAACATTATACCCAAGTGCTAATATTAGTCATTAGGTAAAAGTGAAGCGCCCTGTAAACAGGGCGCTTTTTCAAATATATCATACTTCTCTATATAATTGTTGTAGCTATCACCTCTCAAAAATAAATATTTTCTGAACAATCGGATATTAATCAATTTTCGCTGTTTTTTTGCTGGAAACTTCCCCAAAAACTCACTCTAGAAACTATGTCCTAAAAATGTACGTTTTAGATTTCTTGTATGTAGTCTTAAGTGAGCCCTTCAACTCGTCTGTAAAAGTATACCTTTACAGATACATAGAATCATATAAAAACTCACGTCTATAAATGTCTATTTTAAACTTTACAGATATCTTTTTATTCTATATACCTTTACAGACATAGTTGTTATAATTATCAATGAGGTGTAGCATATGAAATATAAAATATTTGGATATGTACGAGTTTCGAGTAAAGATCAAAACGAAGAACGGCAAATTCAGAATATGAAGGATTTAGGGATAGAAGAACGAGATATTTTCATAGATAAAGAATCTGGAAAAAATATGGAGCGAGAGAATTATCAAATGCTAAAACGTCTTGTTCGTACAGGAGATACCATTGTGTTTGACTCTTTGACAAGACTTGGAAGAAACATGAATGATACATTAGAAGAATTTAGATATTACGAAAAACATAAAGTAAATTTACAATTTATAAAGGAACCATACATTAACGTCAATTACACTGGAGAAAGTACAAATGATGTTATTCAGAGCGCAATTCAAAAAGCAACACTGACAAT
>NZ_JBFTMC010000254.1:0-956 GCF_056396765.1 Bacillus sp. 05T22 | reverse complement strand
TTATACGCTCGATTATTATAAAAATACTTTCCTAGTTCAAGGGCAAACTCTCGAACTAAAGGATATTGCCTTTTTTCTAGTCCCATTTCAATTGCTTTTCCCATATTTTTTTCAAAACTATCATAATTCCCCCGTAATTTGGATATTTGAGCTTTAAATCCATAGAGTTGAACATGTGCGTAAGGTACATCACAAATAGATAAAATATCAAATGTATCTTCCATAAGCCGATTAACAGTTGTCCAGTCTTTTAGTTCTATATAAATCTCTATTAAATTTCGTAATATGTATATTCTATCGGCATTTTGTGGGAGAAAAGTGGCGAGCTCTAAATTTTTTTCATAATATTTAATTGCTTTGGTATATTCTTTTAAACCTTGATAGATTTTCCCATAATTATATGTAATCAAACATGAATTCAAAGGATTGTTACTAGTCTTTGCTTCCATTTCGGCCTGTTTTAAGGATTCAAGTGCTTGCTCAGGTAGTTTATCCATGTTATATTGCATCGCAAAAATGATTAACACATATATTTTTTGTTGTTCATCATTAAATTTCTTATACAATTTATAGGCTTTTTTTGCATACAAACGACTTATGCTTATATCTTTAAATAAACTTTGGCTCGTTAGACTTAAGTTATAATATATATGAGCGTGTTGCTTTATTTCTTTAGGGCCAAGCATACTTTCGAGCTTCTTGTAAATTTCATATGCTACAACATAATCTTGTTTATTAGAAAAATATAGCCCTCTAGCCATTAAATAATATGTATAATCGTCCATATCTTGTGTTGCTACTGAATTCGGAATCACTTGTGAAGCTTGATCGACAAGTCGTGCTACATATGATAAGTTATTGTTTCGAGCATGATAATATATAAGAACACCGTAAGCCTTTAGTAATAAAGGCATTGAGTCCGTATCACGAACATACAGTTCTAATGAAGATAATTC
>NZ_JBFTMC010000253.1:0-973 GCF_056396765.1 Bacillus sp. 05T22 | reverse complement strand
GACTTATGTAGATACGATTATTAAACAAACAGATCAAATCACAAATTTAATAGAAGAGTTGTTACGATTTTCGAAATTGGAAAGAGATGTATTACAGAAGGAAGAATTTCAGGTAGTGCAGCTTATTCAAAGCGTTATTGATAAGTATGAAATTGAATTTCGTGCTAAAAATATACATTTACAAATGGATTTTAGAATGGAAGAACCTGTTGTTTATGCGGATTTGGATAAAATGAAAATGGTATTTAATAATTTAATTTCAAATGCAATCAAATATACAACAAATCAAAATATCAAGATTGTATTGGAAGAGAGAAAAGATTATGTATATTTTAGTATTCAAAATGGAATTAATCCTGAAGTAAGTCAAGATATTGAAAAAATTTGGGAACCATTTTATGTATTAGAAGCTTCACGTAATAAAGAAATATCAGGAACTGGATTAGGATTAGCCATTGTAAAGAGTATTTTAGAACGACATGGTTTTGAGTATGGTGTCTCTATTATAAAAAATGAAATACAATTTTATATGTATATAGAAAAGAACTTACGAAAGTTAAACATACTATAATTTGAAGAGGATGCTATGTCTAATATAAATTAATTTAGAAAACAACCTATATTAAACAAGTCATTATCCTGATCAATAAACAATACTATAAAGAGAAAAATATAATGGAGGTGGAGTCATGGGAGTTGTTAACGCTACAGATGCAGATATTGCACTTTTAGCAAGATTACTCAGAGCAGAAGCCGAAGGAGAAGGAACTCAGGGTATGTTACTCGTCGGAAATGTAGGAATTAACCGACTAAGAGCAAATTGTTCTGACTTTAAAAACCTTCGTACCATTAGACAAATGATTTTCCAAGAACATGCATTTGAAGCTGTTACGCATGGATATTTCTATCAAAGAGCAAGAGAAAGTGAAAAACGTTTAGCTCGTCGAGTTATCAATGGAGAGAGGTACTGGCC
>NZ_JBFTMC010000252.1:0-1051 GCF_056396765.1 Bacillus sp. 05T22 | reverse complement strand
ATACACGTATATATCAGAAGAATAAAGAGCCTGAATACTTTCAAAATGGAACAATAAAAACATACTAAGATTAGTAGTGCAGACCAAGGCATTGGTTCGCACTACTATTTTTTATATAGTACAAGTGAAGAAAGGGTCGTGGGTGCTTTGGGATTCTGAATCCGTAAAAAAAACTGACCTTCTTCACTTACCTTATTTGAATCAGTTTTTAGTATGTTGGTCCTCGAGATCGTGTATAAGAAATGGGAATCGATAAGTGTAAGATGAAGACTTCAACTTTACGTCAGGAGGAACTTTATGAGACACGTAATTGCATTTGATATTAGTATGGGTAAAAGTTATATGGTAATTTATAATGCACAAAAACAATGTATCTTTGAAAAAGAAATCAAACATTCAAAGTCTGAATTTGAAGAGCTACAAAAAAAGATACATGAGCTTACCAATGAAACTGGAAAATCACCTGAAATTGTGTTCGAAGCAACGGGTATTTATTCTAGACAGCTAGAAAGATTTATGCAAGATAACCAATATACATATTGTCTATTAAACCCCTTAGAAGCAAAATTACAATGTGATTCCTTACGGATTCATAAAACGGACCGAAGTGATGCACATCGACTAGCCATTACTCATTTTACAGTTACCCGAAGGGTATCTCATGGAACGAACCACTTATTCCATCAGTTAAAATCTCTTTCGAGATTTTATAGCGAACTGGATGGAGAATTATCGATGATTCGTAGTCGTATACACAAAGTAATTCAATTAACATTTCCTGAATTAGAAAAAATGTTCACTAGTAAATCGGATTTATTTTTAAATTTTGTTCAACTATTTCCCCATCCAGATTGTGTTTTAAGTCTTTCTAAAACAATCATAAAAAATCGTATTCGTGCCAATACCAATAAAAAAATATCAACTATTATGGCAGAGAAAAAGGCAATTCAAATACTTGAAATAGCGAAAAATTCCTATCCAGCCGTTTCTCAAAATGATGTCCTGTGTGACCAACTCAAAGTATACGCAAGACGTTATCAAGAACTTCTTC
>NZ_JBFTMC010000251.1:0-1060 GCF_056396765.1 Bacillus sp. 05T22 | reverse complement strand
GCTCTTTCTTTTTGTTCGTTTTTCAAGGTTATTTGCATTAATTTGAACAAACTTTATTCTAAAACAATAGCTTAAAAAAGTAATGTGTCTAACTTTGGCTTTTGTTTTGTTACTCTATCTTTATGTATTTGGCCAGATTGCGGAGTGACGGATTGCGCAAATAATGGAAATTTGAAATCATTTGGGGTACCGTCATATGCCCATCAACTTAAGAATATCAACTACCCTCAATTGTACAAAAACGTTATTCTTTCTAAACAAGGTTATTAGAAAGGATGACGCCTTTTTGTATTTAAGGGTATTAAAATCTCTTAAGGTGAGGGTATGTATGATGATTGGTTGGTTGATTTTGCCACATATTAGGTGTTTTTTACGGAATATTCAAAATAACATCTCGATGGCATAATATTATATTGTTTATATTTACGAATGCTTAACATTGGATTAATCCGATATTTACATTATTTAGGTATTCTAAAGAAGTAAACAAGTAACAAAAAATACAATGTGAATAGGAGGGAACTTAAATCGATTCAAATGACAGAAATTGGGCATAGTGTAAACTTATTTGAATTTTTTATTTAATAAAAATCTATCAATCATTATATAAAAATAACCTAGTATCCTTATTGATAAGTAGGCTATTTTAATAATGATAGTAAATAAAATGGGTCTATCGATGTGTTTTTATCTGAATTTTCTAATTTGATTATTTCAACTTTATGATGATAGTAGGAGGGAATTTTGTGTGATAGTATGTGTGGTATAAAGTATAGAAAATTCTGAAAAGGGGATGTGGATTGGATGTTCAAACTACTGTGAAAAATAAAGTTACAGAACTATTAAATCATTATTTTCATCGAGTGAAGGTGAATCTTGTAGAAGAGGAAAATTAAAGAGAATTATATGAACATGAATTGATTAATGAACTATTCCCGTTGTTTAATGTTGCAGGAAATGACAACATGAATAGAGATTTTCTAATTCGCTTTAGTTTATTTGTAAGGGAGATTATTTCAGAGCAAGAACAGAAAATGAAAGAACTTGAAAAAACAAGAGA
>NZ_JBFTMC010000250.1:0-1112 GCF_056396765.1 Bacillus sp. 05T22 | reverse complement strand
CTGGTAGATGCAAAATAATTATTTTTCTATTACCTTTTTGAAATTCTATAGTATGACCATTTTCACCAAGATATTCCCATCCCTTAGCTTTGTTTATAGGAATAATACTATATATCCTCTTTAATATAAATGGCTGACATCGGTACAGGAAAATCGTCAATCTTAGAATCTTTATTAGATGTAAAAAGAAATATTAAGCCACCTAACACCGATAGACATACTAAGATAATTATATTTTTTCTTTTAACCCCTTTCATAATAATCACTCCCTTACTTCAACTGTCGAGAATGCCGTGCCGTATTCCTTATTATTTAACATAACCATAATTAAGTTTGGTTAGCTTTTCATTGATGTCAAAAATTCTTACCCTAATATCTTTAACACCAAACGATTGAAGTCTGTTTCTATGCATTTCAGCATATTTTTCAGCATCTTGTTTTTCTTCAAATACATAGATACCTCCAGCTTCTTTTGTGTCTTGATTCTCTGTCCATATTTTCCAATGGAACCCTTCTTCTTCGTTAATACTATTTGCTAAATCCCAAAATGCTTTTGCCATCTCTTCACCAAAAGGACCTTCAAACGGAAAATCAACTTGTAATAGATATGCCATTTTCAATCACTCCCATTTTCAATATTTCTCAATGTAAAGTTCACCAAGAATTTCTTTAATTTGTTAGCTACCAGATAAAAGTTCCCTTTGTACAAAGGATTTTAATCCATTTTTCGGTGATGGATACATTTCTTCAATTTCTTTTGAGAACCGTCACGCTCCTTTTTCGAGAAACGTTGCTAGTGTAGAGGCTGGGTGCTCTTGGATATTTTTCACATTTAGTAAAACTTGTTTTAATCCTATAATATAATTTTCTAACGATACAGCATTTTTAAGACCTAAAGTTATTTTTTGATACACGGATTTTTCAGGTGCCTAGCAAAATAAAATTTCGAAAGTCTTCTCGGCCTTCAAAATCAATAGTAGTATCATATTATTCTCAACATAATCGCAACAAATTCGCAACATTTTTCATGGACAACAGCACACTTTCTCAACGCATTTAATATCATAATATTAAATATCAAAGCGAGGTGCTCAAAATGACTTGGTTTATCA
>NZ_JBFTMC010000249.1:0-1158 GCF_056396765.1 Bacillus sp. 05T22 | reverse complement strand
AATTTCCGTTATCTGAAGTTTACTTAGGATAYGCTACAGTCTCTTCCTTAAGAATGTTTCCATGATATCTCTCTTAAAACTTTCGTAATTGAACTGAAAAGCGACATTATGTGTTTTATAACCCGGATTTGTCACAAAACGAAAATCTGCAATACTTTGACCAAATCCTTCTCCTTGATCGGGAATTACTTTGATGGGTACTTTTGAAAGGAGAACTGCATCTGGGTTCAACAAATACCAGATTGTTACAAAATCATGCATAGGACTTCCCCTTATACCAGGGTTCGATTTAGAGTAGAAATTATAGTAGTAGTCTAACATGGGCTTGATGATAAGCCCTGCAAGGTCCTGTGTATTACGGTGAAACGCGTCGATTTGTTGGACCATTTCGGGTGTAACAATCGCGTGTTGGGTGACGTTTAACGGAATAATTGTCAAATTCTTTGCATGCTGCAGAATTAAGTTTGCTGCATAAGGGTCTGCATAAAAGTTAGCTTCAGCCACAGCAGTCACGTTTCCAGGATAAAAAAAAGCTCCGCCCATACAAATGTATTCATTCACGTTCCGCATTGTTTCTAAATTTAGGACAAATGCCGTCGCCAACGAAGAGAGCCTTCCCAAATTAATAATTATGAGGTCATCTAAATTAGAATCTATAATCCGATAAATATCATTGATAGGGTAAGTCGGATAAGAAATCTCAGGCGGGATGATAGGTCCTAATCCCACTTTCCCATGTACTTCAGGAAAATACTGGACCAATATGCCTGTTAAAGGTACAGAAGCACCCAAAAATACAGGTATCTCTTCCTTTCCCCCAATATACTTTAAATAGTTAATATTTCTTATAGCATTCTCTCTTGATACATTTCCATAATCAGCTACAATCCCTACAAGTTGGATATCTTTACGGAAAAAGGTATACAGAACAGCAAAGGCATCATCAATTCCTAAATCTGTAAACAGAAGAACTTTTTTTGGCATATATCTTCCCCCAAAAGCAATAGAATCATAATTTCATTGAGCCTGTACTATATATATTTCATGTGTTCCTGAATAGTACGTTCTGGTTATCAGTCACTGCATATATCCTATATGTTTTTACGCCTAAAAAATATTTTTGTTTTGTATATCCTCTACATGTGAAGTTAACATAAC
>NZ_JBFTMC010000248.1:0-1235 GCF_056396765.1 Bacillus sp. 05T22 | reverse complement strand
TAACTAAGGAGGTTGTTCTTTGCTGACATTATTAAAGATTATATTTGGATTAATTAGTTGTATTTTAGCGGTTTACTCTTTAATAACTGATAAGTTTGAAATAATGCCTTTTATGTCTTTATTTATGGGATTGATGATTTTAATGACAGGACTTTCTGACTTAAAAGAAAATCGAAAAGCTTCAGCATATACACTATTTTTAGCATCAGGATTTATTATCTTTGTTGCAGTCTATACTTTCATTTTTTAACATGCATGTACATAGAAAAAAATGAAAGTTAACATAACCCCACTTATTGGTAGTATCTGAAACGATGAAAATGAACTTCATTGCTATAACAGATACCAAATTTTCGTTTAGAGGGTACTTCAAAATCTTAGGTTGATGGCGATGTTCACTAACCAGAATTATGTAAAAAAAATAGCCGATTCCTTAATCGCACAGGGAATCGGCTAATTTGTGTCCAAATAGTATCTAAACGTACGCTAAGGAATTTTTCAGTTGAAAAACTTGGTTCTACTGTACGTTAAGAAGGTTCCATAAACGATTTTTAATGTTTGTTATGGTACTTTTTTTTGTAATGAGTTTTAGAACCGGTTTTTGAGCGTATTTCTGTCAGTTCCGTTAAAAATAAATAAAGTACCATAAACGGTCGTTTTTAGGAACAATCATTTTTTTAGCTACCCCTTTAATGTTTACTTCTTTCATTAGCCTCGATCAAGTGATTGAAAATTCTTATAATACAATATATACTTTTATTATCTTGAGAAAAGGGAGATAAGCCTATGTTAACGAGCATTGCAGTAGATGTTTTAAAAAAACTAAAGGAACAAAAAAACGTCGCAAGGGTACAGTAAAATAACCCTTACTGCATACCCCTGCGTATTAATTGGGGGATATTAATTTGATTAAGCAATATAGTAAAAGATTTTTAACAGGAAATAAAGTCACTCTACGAAAAATAACAAAAGAGGATTACGGAAACTACTTTAACATTGAAGATATAATGGAGAGCCGGTTATTAATGAATGATGGAATACCATTTCCTCCTACCGAACGTGACCATGAAAAATTTCTTAATGAAATAAGTTCTGATAAAGAGGATTACATGTTTGGGATTGAACTTAAAGATGAAAAAATCTTTATTGGGACAATAGCTGTTTACTTAGTGAACTGGAAGAATGGTACTTGTCACGTTGGCGTTTCAATAGGTCCTGAATATCAAGGGAAAGGT
>NZ_JBFTMC010000247.1:0-1246 GCF_056396765.1 Bacillus sp. 05T22 | reverse complement strand
AAGCTCATACAACGTTAATTATTATAGAGGTTGTTTCTTTTTTATAAAGATTATGTGTAGAGAATTTAAAGATTTGCATACGAAATAAACCCTATCGGGTTTCATTTTTTTGAATTAAGCCGCTTGATTATCAGACGTGGTACAATTGTAAACGACACCTAATATATCAAAGACTGTTTTCTTCTCATATCGATGAGATTTTCGCCCATTTTGCTGTAGGAGGTTGAACAGGCGAATTAGAATCTTTGATAGCTCTTGGGTGTCTTTCTGTATAGCTTGGAATAGAAGAAAAAAATAGTCTTTAATCATATAAATAGCTTTATATTCACTCAATTCTTGTTTCTTCTTCATAAGAAGTAACTTCCGCATTTGAAACATAATAGAAGAACAGAGTAGAATGGCAATCAGTTGCCCATACAAATGGCATTCTAATCGTTCTTGTTTTATCTTTTTACAATGATGAATGCAAAAGAATGATTTCCACGTTTTAAATAAAATTTCGATTTGCCAACGTAAAGAATACCAATCATGTACTTGTTCCATTGGTACAACATCTGTAGAAGTGTTTGTCATATATACATTGATACCACTGAGTCGTTTACTACGAGGAGAATACTTCATTYCTTTCTTTTTTTCTCTTACGGTTTGATCTTGTAGTCGTTTTTCTTGTTGTTCTTTTGTTAGTCGATGAACAATCACACGAGTTTGTACCTTATCCTTCATTCCTACATAAGCGTTGGATATTTCACATGTTTGTCCTGGCAGAAGAGAGTTCATTAAATCCTCCATATCTATTTGTATATACTCTGTACCTTTCTTGATTCTTCCATCTTTAAAATAATCAGGATTGGGATTTTTTTGATAAATACGTGTATTCGACTTGATACGAGAGATATAGTAAGCCTTTTTATCCTGTATATGTTGAAGATCTTTCAGATGAAAATATCCTAAATCTCGGATACATAAATCATTCGCTGTCACAGTTGGGACACACAGAGAACCGTAGGTTCGATCATGTTGTTTACCTGGACCGGTATGAATATGCAGGAACCGTCCACTTAATAAATCATATTCAAGCTGAATTTTCACCCCCGCTGTATGGCTGCAGCCTCCTGCACCTGGATAAACGAATGAAAAGGAATCTGGGAGCTGAAATGCAGTTGAATCTAAAATACGAATACGCTTAAAAACAGAAGTATATGGAGAAGAAATCGGTATAGATGAGGCCATCGGTATAGATGAGGCC
>NZ_JBFTMC010000246.1:0-1263 GCF_056396765.1 Bacillus sp. 05T22 | reverse complement strand
GAGTATATCATGTAAGAAAAAAGCGGATATATGCCTTTATATTGGACATAGTATCCGCTTCTAATTATAGTCTGTTTAAGTCATCATAGGTTCTTTTTGCATAGGTTCAACATGAATATGAGTGTGTAAAATTCCAAATTTTCGTTCTAACATTTCTTCAATTGTATCGGTAATATGATGGCTTTTACTCACGTCCATATGGGCATCTACTTCAATCGTAATATCCACATAGGTTTGGTTTCCATACATACGTGCGCGAATATCAACAATATGTTCAACACCAGAAACGAGTCTGACAGCTTGTGAATATTCCTCCATTTTATCCGGATCAATGCCGTCAGTTAACATATGAGAAGCTTCTGTAAAGATGTCCCACGCAGTTTTGCAAATAATAAGGCCAACGATTAACGCCGCAATTGGATCGAGGATAGACAGGTGGAACTGTGATGCTACAATGCCGACAACTGTACCTATACTCACGAGAGCATCTGATAAATTATCTTTTGCAGCGGCTTCTAATGCTTTACTTTTTGTTCGCTGCGCAATTTTATTATTATATTTGTACACGACGTACATGACGACAGCACAAAATAAGGCAACCCATGCTGCAAGTACATTTGGTGCGGTTTTTTGCGGATTGAAAAACGATTGAATTGCACTTACGATAACTTCTAAACCAACCGTTGCCATAATAAAAGAGGCAACAAGTGAAGCGATTTGTTCTGCACGTGAATGTCCATATGGATGATCTGGATCACGGGGCTTACGAGAAATTTTAAGACCAATTAATACAGCTAAAGAAGCACCAATATCTGTTAAGTTATTTAAACCATCCGCCCGTAATGCACTGGAAAGGGCAATGTAGCTAATTACGATTTTCAGTGATGATAAAAATATGTAGGCGATAATGCTGACAATAGCTCCTTTATCAGCTTCTTTATTAGAAAGTGAATTCATAACGATCACTCACCTTTCTGTTAGGAAATTCTTTCTATTAATAGAGTATCAAACGAAACTCGTGTGGGTCTATACAAACATTGTTGACGCTTTATAGCTTTTTAAGTAGAGGATAACAAAGTTTCGTAAAGGAAAAATATGTTGCAAAGTGCAAAGTGCAAAGTGCAAAGGGAGAAAAGGTGAAAATTTCATCGGATTTCCTTTACGATATAAGGAAGGGGGGAGATGCGAAAAATATTATCTGCTTTTTACGATCCTTAGTATCACAGGGTGTAAGTACGATCCTTAGTATCACAGGGTGTAAGT
>NZ_JBFTMC010000245.1:0-1271 GCF_056396765.1 Bacillus sp. 05T22 | reverse complement strand
GAATAGTGGTACATGAAAAAAACACCTCCTGAATTCGCATACTAAGTATGCAAATTCAACGGAGGTGTTTTTCATTTGAAAGAAAGAGTACATTACCCAGAAGAAATAAAGTGGAAAGTGATTGAGATGAAAAAGGATGGTTATTCAAATCGTACCATTATGGAGACACTCGGAATTAAAAATGTTTCCCAAATTAAGACATGGATGAAATGGTATCGTACAGATCAAACGTATCGTTTTCAACAACCTGTAGGAAAACAATATTCTTATGGAAAAGGACCAAAAGAGCTAAGTGAATTGGAACAGCTACGATTAGAAAATAAACATTTAAAAACAAAATTACTTGTATGGGGAAAGTATCTGGAAATCGAAAGGAGCTGAAACCACATACCGTTATTACCCTATGGAATGAATTAAAAACAAAATTAACCGTACAAGAACTGTGTAAAGTATTAGAATTACCMCGTTCCACATTTTATCGTTGGTTACAGATAACCGAACGCCCTAAAGACGAGATAGAAGAGAAAGTAAAGAAGGTCTGCCTTAGGCATAAATTACGGTATGGATATCGAAGAGTGACCGCCACTCTTCGAAAAACGGGGCTGTGTGTCAATCATAAAAAAGTATTACGGATCATGAAACAATATCATATACTCTCAAAAGTTCGTCGTAAGAAAAAGAAATATATCAATGGTGCTGAACCAGTCGTAGCTCCTCATCGATTGGAACGTCAATTCGAATCATCAGCCCCAAATGAAAAGTGGTTTACGGATGTGACTTACCTATTATTTGGAGAGCGTACATTGTATTTATCAACGATTATGGATGCCTTTAATCGTGAAATTATTAGTTATGTCATCAGTGAATCACAAACTTTAACATTAGCGATGAAGACATTAAAACAAGCAATGAGAGGGCGAAAAGTAAAAGATGTCATCCTTCACTCGGATCAAGGAAGTATTTATACTGCGAAGGAATTTCAAGCATATGCCAAAGAAAAAGGCATTATCACCAGCATGTCCCGGAGAGGAAATTGCCATGATAATGCCGTCATGGAAAGCTTCTTTGGTCATTTAAAAAGCGAAGCTTTCTACTCACAAAAGATAACAAAAGTATCCAACACAACTGTGCGAAAGATTGTGCTAGAATACATTCATTACTACAATTGTGTGCGAATTCAAGAAAAATTAAACCACCTATCCCCTAAAGAATATAGGGAACAGATGGTTTAGGTGTTTTGATATGTGTCCCGTTTTCGGGGTTCACTTCAA
>NZ_JBFTMC010000244.1:0-1289 GCF_056396765.1 Bacillus sp. 05T22 | reverse complement strand
GTTACTGAGAATGCGAGTTTCATTGTAAACATACTCCTTTTATTGGATTATTTAGTAAATATATTATAAGCATACCATGATAAAGTTTCTTTTTGTTTTTATTCTGAATATTTTGTCTTATAATTAATTTGTATATAACACTTTATATAGAAATGAGCTGATTGATTGTCAATTATTAAGAAAATAGGTCGTTTTTGTCCCGTAGATGACACAGGATACATTATTAATGATTCACATATCAATAACATTCAACCAGTCTTTTTGAAGGTTATACAAGAAGTAAAGGATATATGTTTTCATTTGCTACAGGATGACCTTCATAGCATTTATATAAGAGGATCTGTTCCAAGAGGAATTGGAATAGAGGGAATTGCAGATATAGACACAATTATATTAGTTCGAAAAGATCCGAAGGCAATAGACCTGGAATGGATCGAAAGTATAGAGCAACAATTGCTTCAAAAATTTGGTTGTATATCTGGGGTGGAATTAAGTTTTTATGATGTTGAAGAAGTGTTACATTCCAGTCGTTTTTCGTTTATAAGCTTTATGATTCAAACACATGGAGTATGTATACTCGGTGAAGATATAAGATCACAGCTACCTAAATACAAAGTAAGTCGAGAATTAGCACGTGAACATCTTATACATTTACAGCCACAAATTGAACAAGCATGTAAAGAATTAATTCATAATAAAGGTAGGGAAGATATATTAGATTGTTGCCGCTGGATTATGAAAATCATAGTTAGAGCAGGATTAGCATTAACAATTGATAAAGAAGGACTTTATTCTAGAGACCTTTATCCAGCGTATGAGTTGTTTAGTAAGCATTTTCCAGAGCAAGAACAAAATATGAGGAAAGCGCTGCAATATGCAGTTAATCCTATAGACGACATAATGGAAATTACAGCATATTTAGATAACTTTGGGAGTTGGATGATAAAAGAAGCGAATTATTATTTAAATAATAGTGAATGAAGCAAAACATAATTTTATTATGTAAACAAATAGTGCCATTTTTTTAGTTATAGTAAGGGGGAGCAGCATGTTATTAAAAACGATATTTTGTCAGGTAGAAAAAGAGAAAAAGGGTTTGTTTTCAGAGGCGCAAGAGAAATGGAGAGATTTACAAAACTTAGAGGGATTTCATGGACAGTTCGGGGGCTGGGATGAAGATGAGGCCTGTGTATTTACTGTTTGGGAAAACATGAATACATATCAAACATTTATGAATGAAATGCATGATCCAATTTTTCATAATAGTAATCAAAAGGATACGTATGTAT
>NZ_JBFTMC010000243.1:0-1298 GCF_056396765.1 Bacillus sp. 05T22 | reverse complement strand
TGTATCAATTGCGTACTTATAAGTAGTAATTAGGCGAGATGAACTAGAGTACTCTTCAAATTGCCCCTTAACACTTTTAAAATGATCGATTGAATCCAGCATTTTTTTGTGAATTTTTTCTTTTTCAGGATAATTTACATTAGACTTTGTTTCTTCCTCATTTTCATAATCTGAAAATGCCTTTTTCGTTACATATTCAAATACTCCACCTTTTTGTGCAAAACTTTGCACAGAAAATTCAAACATAGAAACGATTGACAATGCCATTATTGCCACACTAACAGCCATAGCTTGAACTCTATAAGACTTCTTCTTAACCGGGAGATTATGTAATGTATCATTAATTTTCCGATTCAAATGCTCCGGTAACATTGTTTTCTCTCGGTCTATTCGCTTTTTCAGTTTTTCATCAAATAATTCATCCTTATCCAACACATACACCTCCTATTCCATTCGTAATTGCTTCTGCAGTTGTTCTCTTGCCCGTGACAACCTTGATTTAACAGTTCCTTTTGGTATTTCTAATAATGCCGCAATATTTTCTTGATTCATATCTTCATAATAGTAGAGTACTGTTACAGCTTTTAATTCTTCATTTAAAGACTGAATTGCATTATGAAGATCTATATCTTCATAAGAATCAAATGCTATCATATAATCATTATTTCCTTCTATCGCGATTACCTTTTTTCGTGATCGTATCATTTCATTACACTGATTAATCAGAATTCGAATGCACCATGTTTGGAAAAACTCCTCATTTTTAAGCTTTTTTATATTTTCATAAGCCTTTAGAATTGTTGTTTGTATCGCATCTTCTACGTCATTCTCATCATATAGCATTGCTTTGGCTATACGATAGAGCTGAACTTTATGTGTATGTATTAAAGAGACAAATGCTTCATGATCACCGTTTTTAGCTAAAGAAACATTACTCTCTTCTTTTACCATTATTTTATATACAGGTATTACTTTCACTGTCTATCCTCCCGTTTTATCCCGCTATTTACGGGGCAGTAAGACCCACCACCTCAAAATTCAGCGAAAGCAAAGAAGTTAGGTGGGGCGGGCTAATAATCAATTGGGGAAGAAGAAACCCCCTACTAATTAAAGTTTCACTTTATATCTTCCAATAAAACTTTACACTTATTAGATGGTTTAGTGGGGAAAAAGGTTCATTTTTTTTATAATTTTCCAGAAATAAAAAAAGATAGTTAGTTCATAAAGGAACTAACTATCTTTTCAACTCTATTTATCCCGCATTAACGGGCAGTAATACTCCCACCTCAAAATTCGGC
>NZ_JBFTMC010000242.1:0-1363 GCF_056396765.1 Bacillus sp. 05T22 | reverse complement strand
CGAGAGTTTGCCCTTGAACTAGGAAAGTATTTTTATAATAATCGAGCGTATAAACAATCTGCAAAATATTTCGAAATGGCAGCTGAGAATACAATAAACTAGGAAAAAAATTTAATTCATTGAAAAAGTAGAGGGGAAGAAACATGCAAGTTGGAGAACGAATCCGTCAAATTCGTATACATAAAGGATTGACACAAGGGGAACTTGTATCAGGAATATGTTCTATCGCTTATTTAAGTAGAATAGAAAATGGACAAATTAAACCGTCTTCTTCTTTTTTAAAAAAGGTTTCTCAAAAGCTAGATGTTGATTGTGCTTTTTTAATAGAGGGGCAGAATGAGGGAGTCGAATCTAATATTCTTAAAATATGCGAAAAATATAAACAAGATGAAAGTATCAGTGAGACGGAATTATCTTCATTAGAACTGTATGTTCGTGATACGGACTCAATGCCTTTATTACTAAAGGTCTACGGTGTTCTCATATACTACCATGCTCGAAACTATAAATTAATATATGYAGCGTCACTTGTCG
This sequence comes from Bacillus sp. 05T22, assembly GCF_056396765.1. Classification (NCBI taxonomy): domain Bacteria; kingdom Bacillati; phylum Bacillota; class Bacilli; order Caryophanales; family Bacillaceae; genus Bacillus; species Bacillus sp. 05T22. The sequence continues at coordinate 829 of NZ_JBFTMC010000242.1, read as the reverse complement.
ATCAAGCGTCACAAGTGATTCCGGATCAAATAGAAACACAAGATATGGAAGATTATATATATTATCTAATGGCTAAAGGACTTTATTTTTTTAATAAAGAAGATTATGTTACTGCATTTGAAATTTACAAGAAGATAGAAAATATGCTTGGTCCTGAAGAAACGGTGCAACATGCTCATATATATTACAACATAAGTCAACTACGTATGAGCCTTGATAAAGATCAAAGTATTAGTCGCATGTATGCCAAAAAAGCCTATAAACTGTATGGGAAATTTAATAAAGAACAAGAAAAAATACATGTGTTAATCAGTCTTGCGATGCAATACAACAGGGGGAAACTACCAGAACAAGCCATGAAATCTTTGAAACAAGCAGAAAATGAAGCGAAGACGAATTACAATCCTTTGAATGTATGTTTGATTGCGTATAATTACGGGAAAATCTATCAAGGCTTGAAAGACTATGCGAATGYGATTCCATATTATGAAAAAAGTTTAGAACTGAGTGAGTATCTCCCGCGAACAGCTGATAAGGTGTATATACTCCGGAATTTAATAGAAATTCATATGGAGCGAAAGGACTGGCATACTGTTAATAAACTGATAGATGATGCATTTGATATTCTATCTATTTGTGATGTACCTTACGCACATGTTCAACTCTATGGATTTAAAGCCCAAATATCCAAATTACGGGGGAATTATGATAGTTTTGAAAAAAATATGGGAAAAGCAATTGAAATGGGACTAGAAAAAAGGCAATATCCTTTAGTTCGAGAGTTTGCCCTTGAACTAGGAAAGTATTTTTATAATAATCGAGCGTATAA
>NZ_JBFTMC010000241.1:0-2412 GCF_056396765.1 Bacillus sp. 05T22 | reverse complement strand
ATACAATGCAGCAAGTAGAAGAGTTAGAAGAAGAATTAAAAAGAAAAGGATAGAAGTGCAACCTGTCCATATTTCATATATAATAAAGATAGACAAAGATTGTATCTTTTTTACAAAAGGGGGAGGAGAAAATGCAAGAAATGAAACAACAAAAACTTGCTTTTTTTAAGAAAGAAAAAGAAGCATCAAATACAGATTTCTCTCTTGTAAAAGGTGCATTAACGGAAAATATTAATAGACTAGAAAAGCTTATGAATGGTGATGCATCAAAATATATGCAAGGGAAAAAATTGAAAGAAAATGCATAGAAGCATTTTCTTTTTTATTTCTTCTTCATTCCCACCCCAAACTCCTCAAAATTTAATTTCTCATAGAATGGGATATTTTCCTTTGTACAAAGTAATCGTAGGTGTAGGTTCTGTTTTTGACATTTCACTATTAATTTTTKAACGATTTCCTTTCCAATCCCTCGATTTTGAAATGATGGATGAACGACCAATCCACATAGATAAGCGTTAATTACCCCATCTGAAATGATACGCCCTGTTGCAATTAATTGACCGTTGTCATAAGCGCTTATAATAAAAGTACTTTGAGTGAGGGTATTATGCATTTGCTCTTTTAAAAGCTTTAAATAATCATTCCAACCGACGGAATCGTATAAATCGAAAATATGTTCAGGACAAGGAAGGTTTCTGTAAAATACATATGCATTCTCCTTAATTTTTTAAATGTAGTATAAAAGCATACTAATATTCTGTGAAATGGATATGGGATAGTTTTTGATAAATAGAAGTGATAGATCTACATCTTTAATAAAAAGTAAAATGATGAAGCATGGTATAATGGTAAAGAAAAGAATAATTTGAAATTCAAAGATTTATCTAATCAGTTTTATTTAAGAGAGGAGCTTCAAAATGTATTCTAATTTAGAACAATTAACAAAGCACCCTGTATTTTATCATTTTGCAGAAATTTCAAAGATTCCAAGAGGATCTGGAAATGAAAAAGAAATTAGTGATTATTTAGTTGAATTTGCAAAAGATCGTAATTTAGATGTTGTACAAGATGAAGCATTAAATGTAGTCATTAAAAAGACAGCAACGGATGGTTATGAAAATGTTCCTGCAATTATTATTCAGGGCCATATGGACATGGTTTGCGAGAAGAACCAAGCAACCGCAATGGGTGGAGCCTTTGCGGTTGATGCGAAGCACTTTGATGGGAAAATATTTATTAATATCGACTCTGAAGAAGATCATAAATTACTAGTGAGCAGTGCAGGCGGAGCAAAGGCAGTTGAAACGATTCCTGTTGTTTGGGAAGAAGTACCTGCTGAACTAGAAGCATACCGTTTATATGTTGGAGGCTTAAAAGGTGGCCACTCTGGTATGGAGATTGATAAACAAAGAGGAAATGCCAATAAAGTTTTAGGACGCGTTCTCCATGATTTATCGAATGAAATTTCATTTAACATGAGTGGAATTCATGGTGGGTTAAAAACAAATGCAATTCCGCGTGAAAGCGTAGCAACAATTTTATTATCTGTAAACGACGTGCAAAAGGTAGAAGAGAAAGTAGCAGAATGGACACGTATTTTCCAAGACGAGCTACGTGCTGTAGATCCTGATGTACATGTTTCTCTTACAAAATTAGAAGAAAAAGTAGAAAAAGTATTTGCAACAGAAACACAGAAACAACTTATTTCTTCTTTATTCTTGATTCCAAACGGCATTCAAAGCATGAGCATGGATATTAAAGGACTTGTAGAAAGCTCAACAAATTTAGGTGTTATTGAAACATTACATAATGAAATTAAATTGCGAAACGAAGTGAGAAGTTCTGTAAGTAGTTTAAAACAGCATATTACGAATGAAATTAAGCATATTGCAGAATTAGTTGGAGCACAATTTGAAAAGGAATCTGAGTATCCAGAATGGCCGTACAACCCGAATTCACCAATTCGTGATTTGTTTGAAAAAGTGCATAAAGAAAAATATAACAAAGATGCTGAAATCTTTGCAGTACACGCTGGTATCGAATGTAGTGTATTTGTTCAAAAAATGCCTGAATTGGATGCCATCTCATTCGGACCAGATATTTTCAATGTTCATACGCCAGATGAACATATTAGTATTTCATCAGTTATAAATAACTGGGGATACTTCATTGAAGTAATGAGAGAAACGAAATCACTAGCATAAATATAAATGAATTAAACTGCCTAATGTCCCCCTTAGGCAGTTTTTTACGGCATTGATATAGATAAAATAAAGAAATTCTTATATAGATATAATGAAGTTGCTATCTGTAATGTTAGTTAAGGAGCAAGGAACACTGCAAAAAAAATATAATTTCACATACTGTATTAAAAGGGAAAATAAAACATTATAAAAATAAAATACTATCTAT
>NZ_JBFTMC010000240.1:0-1388 GCF_056396765.1 Bacillus sp. 05T22 | reverse complement strand
AAAAAAAGTCTATTCTATAGGGTATTTCTTGTATAATAGGAGAAAAATTAGAATCGGAGAAATTTCACAATGACGAAAAAGCTATTTACAGAAAAAGAGGTTCAAACGCTATCAAAGAATCCATACGTAAAATCTATGAGTGAGAAAGGAATTACTTATACAGACGACTTTAAGCGCATATTTATTGAAGAAAATAGAAAAGGAAAGTTACCACGAGACATTTTTGAAAAATATGGTTTTGATATAGATATGATCGGAATGAAGCGTGTTACGTCGKCAAGAGATAGATGGTGTGCCGCTTATAGAAAAAATGGTGTATTAGGATTACGTGATACACGTAAAGAAAACCTAGGGAGATCTTTAGAGAGAGAACTTACTTTAGAGGAAAAGTATGCGCGTTTAGAAGCTGAACGGAACTTACTAAAAGCTGAAAATGAGCTGTTAAAAAAGATCAAACTTATGGAAGGGAGGATGAAAAGGAAATAACGTTACTACCTAGTAAAAAATATATCTTGATTCGTTCTGTTATCGTAAAATATAACCTAAGAAATATGGTGAGTCACTTATGTAAGATAGCTGGCGTTTCACGTTCTGGATATTATAACTATTTCTCTTTGAAAGCTAGAGAACAACGAAAACAAATGGATAAAAAAGACGAGAAAGTGAAGAGAATCATATTAAAAGCTTTTCATTTTAAAGGACGTCAAAAAGGAGCCCGTCAAATAAAAATGACATTGGAGGGGCAATTTCATATTGTTTACAATTTGAAGCGTATACGAAGAATTATGAAAAAATACAAGATTGTTTGCCAGATTMGGAAAGCGAATCCTTATAAAAAAATGATGAAAGCGACGCAAGAACATAGAGTGGTCCCAAACTTATTAAAGCGAGAATTCAAACAAAACATCCCGGGAAAAGTATTACTTACCGATATCACTTATTTATTTTACGGAAAAGGAAAGAAAGCGTATTTATCGACTATTAAGGATGGATCAACCAATGAAATTTTGGCTTACCACGTTTCTAGTCGAATTACGTTAGATTTAGCCATAGATACACTTGTAAAGCTAAAGAAGAATAGAAAGGTAAAGTTAGCCGAAGGAGCATTTATTCATTCTGATCAAGGCTCTCACTATACAAGTCCTATTTATCAAAAGTTGGTCAAGAAATATAGATTAGGACAATCCATGTCAAGAAGAGGAAACTGTTGGGATAACGCCCCACAAGAATCATTTTTTGGTCATTTTAAAGATGAAGCATATATAAAACCTTGTGAGTCTTTTGCACAATTAAAAAATGAAATTAAGAACTACATGACGTATTACAATCATTATAGATATCAATGGAATTTAAAAAAGATGACTCCTGTTGAATACAGAAATCATCTT
>NZ_JBFTMC010000239.1:0-1392 GCF_056396765.1 Bacillus sp. 05T22 | reverse complement strand
CCATATAACAAATGTCATAAAGTTGCGTCCATTGCGTGTGTAAATAAGTTACTGAAGCTTCTCTTTCATCTTATTACACACGATATACACTATGATTATCGGTTAACGGCCTAACATCATAGTTTCATTCATCATATCTCCCCCTAGTAAAAAAACGAATCCATATTAGGGGTATTTAGTATGCGTTATACGTGGATACATGTGTGATATAGATTTTTGATACTCAATCCATCAAAAATCTATAAATACAGGTTGACTAATCGTAAGAAAAAGCACCCGAATGGATGCTTTGTTATCAATTATTAATTTGTAACTTCAATTACGGTAAATGAAGTTTTATTCTTCTTCCAATCACCTAATGCTGCCGCGCTAATCTTCTATAACATTGTTAAGTAACTGGAAGAAGAGCAAAAGCCCTTCTCCGTTTACACAACGTAAATTGCAATTGAATGTGAAATCAAGAAACAACTATTCATCCAATCTGCAACCATCGCCATCGGTCATGACGATCCATTTTCAATTATCAGGAATCTTGCGAGCAATGTTTTCCGCTACTACTCACAATACAAATATAACACGCTAATTCCAAAACAACCGGCACATTTACTGCCAAAAAGCGGTCACGACTCTGCCACTTATTTTAATTTGCCAATAATCCTTATTTCCCTAGACAAGCTCATTGCAACAACCATAAAGAATAAATTGGATTTCGATTAAGGTATTATGCTTGTTCTGATTGTTGAACATGTAATGGTGGCGGAATAATCCAACCTTTTTTCTTATTCAAGCGAAGTAATATAGCTCCAGCTTGTGCTTTTTTCATATGGAATTGACCAAACATCATTCCTACATCTTCTCGGAGTGATTGTCCCATAGCTTGGCTACATGCTACTAACCCAGCAGCAAGACCTGCAGAAACCGTTGCTGCAATTTCTGCATCATTAATACGAGCACCAGGAGGAATCGTTTCAATAGATGCAACAGGTCTTTCTGGAGGTGCTGGTGGTAATGCAACACCATTTAATTTTAATAAATTTTTTAATTCTTCAACTTCTGATTGGATATCATTTTCCACAAGATTTTCTAAAAATTTCTTCAAATCCTCGTCTCCTGTGTGGTTAATAAGAACTTGATATCCAGCAATTGCACCTTGTGCCGCTGCAAGATAACTCCAAATCCCAAAGACTTCTCCGTAGTGCATTGGTTCATTTTGTGGATTTCCACTTAAAACACCCATTAAAATATTCCTCCTTAAAGAAATTAAACTCTTACCAACAATGCTTACTATAGAAAAAATTTTCCCAACCATTTTCTGGATTAAAGAAAATAAGTTCTTATAACTCATAAGGAACACCTTACCCAAATATAGTAATTACCTCTCATAGGATATAC
>NZ_JBFTMC010000238.1:0-1553 GCF_056396765.1 Bacillus sp. 05T22 | reverse complement strand
GTGAAGAAGGTCTGTTTTGGGTACGGATTCGAGATCCCAATATCAAATCGACCTACTCTTCACTTCTACTATAAAAAAATAGTAGTGCAAACCAATGCCTTGGTCTACACTACTAATCTTAGTATGTTTTRGGTGTTGTSTATGAGTATAATGGATTGAGTAAACAAAAGAAAGCTGCATAACTTTGAAAACGATACCTATCTAGGTTTATTTRGTATGCTCATTTTTAAGGAYACAAARTATTTTAAGAGTTTTTWYGTTYATAWGAACGAAAGTTCAYTYTGMTTCCRYTCTTAAGTTGATGGGCATGTATGGTGACCCCATGCCCATCAACTTAACAGAACGGGTTGCCCCCAAAACGATAAAAAAGAACTTCGTTGCTAAAAAAGACAAAAGATTTTCGTTTTGAGGGCATTATAAAAGTTTAACCTAATGATTATGTAGCAGGTACCAATTATTAAAGAAAAAATACAATAGGATTAATCGCTGCATCAATAAAGATAATTTAAATTAAAAAAGCACCTTTCATTAATGGTTAGTGAAAGGTGTTTCGAATTTTTTATTATAATTCATCTTCTTCAGCTTTTTTATTATTATATTTACCAAATCCATACATACATAAACCGAAAAATACTCCGCCTATAATGTTTCCAGTAAGATCCCTCATAGTAATTGTTTCTCCAGATAACAGTGGTAGAAAAGTATACAAAACATAGAAAATAAAGCCTGAAATTATCGAATTTCGTATTAATGTTTTATTATTTGCATAACGTAAGTATACTTTTTTTATACGCATCATTATAAATATATAAGATGATGTTATTAAAAGAATAATTAAGGATAGCGTACCAAGTGATGTCACTTCTTTATTTAAAATCAAATCATATATGAGAGCTCCAAAACAGATAATAACGGCTAACATCCCAGCGTTTGCCATTATTTCAAAGGCTGTATTTTGTTCTCGTTCATCAGTAGAAGTACCACTACCAAAAAGATATAATTTTAATAACCTAGACATTAATCTTCCTCCCAAAATAAATCATTTAATGTAACACCTAGACTTTTGCAAATCTCAATACACAATTTCAAAGATGGATTGTATTCGCCTTTTTCTATTAAACCGATTGTTTGTCTACTTACATTTGTTAATTTTGCTAATTCCCCCTGTATCATACCCTTTTCAAGTCGAATTCGCTTTACTTTGGTAAGCATATTAGAAGCCTCCAATACATTTATTTCCTTTGTTATATATATATTACATTAGTAATGTATATACGTCAATGATTAGAAGTTTTAAGCCCTATATTCCCAGAAATATCCCTATACAAATCAACTTTATAAATTTGTATCTATAAAATTAAAAAAACCGTATTCTTTTTGTAGAAATATACAGAAAGGATGGTTCTGGTGCGAAAACTTCAAGATAATTGCAAGTAATCTCTAAATCTTGGACATACTGATACTATTACTCTAAAAAGGTGCGTGATCAGTATGGAAAAGCGAAATTTATTCAAGTGGAAGCATTATCATCATGATATTATTTTGCAAACAAA
>NZ_JBFTMC010000237.1:0-1565 GCF_056396765.1 Bacillus sp. 05T22 | reverse complement strand
ACATAAGCGTTGGATATTTCACATGTTTGTCCTGGTTGAAGAGAGTTCATTAAAACCTCCATATCTATCTGGATATACTCTGTACCTTTCTTGATTCTGCCATCTTGAAAATAATCAGGGTTAGGATTTTTTTGATAAATACGTGTATTTGATTTGATACGTGAGATATAATAGGGGTCACCATACATGCCCATAAAGTTAAAATCTCATACCACCCCCAGAACGAAAATTTTGTGCATTTTGCTCGTATTTATTGTTTTGGGATAACTCGTTCTTTTAGCTTGATAGCGATGTGGCGGYCCTCCTATGTGAAAGCATCTTTTATTTATTCTTATAAATATCTATGTATTTCATTATGAAGTGTTTTCACACGCTCTTTATAGAATATGCCTTTATCCTCTATTTTCAGTTGCGCTATAAACAGATTTGCAAGCATTACCGCTGCATCAAGCTGATAAAATAAGCTGACAATACGAGGAATAGATTCAAAGGTATCTTTATTCTTATATCCATCTTTAAATTCATACCAATCAATTTCATTAGTTTCAGCTATCCTCATAAGTTCTAACAGCGGGTGACCAATTAGAGCATTATCCCAATCAACCAACGCCTTAACTTCTCCATTATATCCAATTAGATTTGCTGTTCGAATGTCCATATGTAATAATTTCCTTGCATGATCTGCTTGTTTAAGAATCTGTTCGATTATCAATATATCAGGAAATTTAATATCGCAATGTGTAATTTTATTAAATCCTTCTACTCTTTTTACGAGACGTTCAGCTATATACTTGCTAGATGGTTTTCTAGTCCTATGTTGGTAATTTAAATCTTCAATTGGCATACTGTGGAGCTTGTTAACTACTTCTCCTATTTTGTACGCAGAAATTGGAATATGATCAGTAGCCAGGTAATCTGAAATTAAAAAATCGAGTTCCGTAGAAAGATGCAATCCGTGAATCTCTGGTACTGGAATGTCTTTAGAATTACAAAACTTAGAAAGCTCCGCTTCCTTTTGTAACGAAATTCGACTATTAAACAACTCTTCATTTATATTTTTCACTTCACGTTCCCAAGGTACTCGAAATGCTAAAGGTCCTTTTTCCGAATTCCCTCGGAACACAATGTTTTGTACTCCATTTCCTACTACTTTTAACTCCTGAACAGCCAATTCTTTATATTCTCGATTCAATATAGTTTTTAATTTCGCTCTTAATTCTTCTGTTTTCGAACGTATATTAACCATTTTATCCCCCGATTCGCAAGTTATTTACAACCTGTAATAGCATCTCTGACTAGTCTTCCAGATGTATTTTCCTTCATTTTAATACATTTGTTTTTTCATATTTCCAATCGTAATAAAGCTAGCAAATATTAAGATAGAAAATAAAAGTAGAATATTATTCACTCCCATATGAGTTATTAAAATACCAGTCAATAGAGCAGATGATATCTTAACAAATGATGCTAGAATTGTTCTTAAGCCTATTACCCTGCCAATATATTCTATTGTAGTATTCAACTGTATTAACGTTTGCACAATAATTAAGTGCGACATGGTAAAT
>NZ_JBFTMC010000236.1:0-1573 GCF_056396765.1 Bacillus sp. 05T22 | reverse complement strand
CTTCAATCCCCTTCATTACTTCAAAGGATCCTGAACTTTTGTTTGAAGGTATCGCTATCTTGATTCCTGATTTAGGATAAAAAGCAGAATGGAAGCTCACGCCAGGGTCATATCCCATTACATGATACTTAATTATAGATTTTTCCCTTTTAGTGATCCAAAGTCCATATCCATAATCTACCCCATCTTTAACATGGATTTGCGAATTTAAAAGTATTTCTGTGTATTCTTTACTTAAAAGYTGATGATTTAACAATGCTTCCCAAAATTTGATCATATCTGATGGTGTAATAAAAGCCCCCCCATCAGCTCCACCTTTTATTGGAATCGAGTAGGTATTTGTTCTCCATGTTTCATCTTTATTATCTATGTACCCATAGGCAGTGCTTTTAGGGAGTCGATCTAAAGGAAAATATCCTGAGTCATTCATTCCACATCGTTGGAAGAGATTTGCTTCAATATAGTCGGTAAAAGAAAGTCCTGATTGTTGTTCCACGATTAAACCTAAAACAATAAATCCWGCATTATTGTAGTGGAATTTYTCTCCAGGTTGGAACATCATCTCCCCATTTTGAAATAAAGGAAGAAAATCTTTTGCGTCATTCAAGAGATACATAGGTATTTGTTTCCAAAGGTCTTCAAAGTCATCCATTACTTGTTCATCAAAATAGTCCGGTATTCCAGAACTGTGGGTCAAAAGGTGATGAATTGTTACGCCTTTGTTAAAATGCGGAAATTTTATGTTCAAACAATTTTCAAGACGAGTTTCAAATGATAGTAAACCCTTTTCAACGAGTTGGCAAATAGCAACAGCTGTAAACAACTTACAGCCAGATGCAATTCCAAAACGTGTATGAACAGTATTCAATTTTTTATCCGCCCTGTTCGCATAACCAAATGCTGATTCAAATAAGAGTTCATTGTTAGCCTTGATGTAAATAGCTCCAGAAAATTGTTCATCTATTATGTTATGAATTGCTTTAGTAAGGTTTAAAACTCGATTGCTCAAAATAATCCCCCTTATTCATAGATAGTAATGTATTATTCCCCATTTTAGTACGAATTTCCTTTTACTCATTAATACCAGAAAAGAATAAAGTCCAGTTTTTCAGGACAAGATTTTGAGATGCCCCCATTGCCATCAAGCTAAGATTTTGAAGTACCCCCAAAACAAAAACTTTATCTCACCACAGTTGTCTATGAGAATCCAGTTCATTTTTTTCGTTTTGGAGAACGATGAGTTTCTTAACTTGATAACGATGTGGCGGGACCCCATGCCCATCAACCTTTTATTATGAAGTAACCCCTGAACGTATTATATTATTGTTTTTTTATTAACAGACATAAAAATGATTCATTTGTTTTATTGATAATTCCCAGACATAATTGTAATATGTTTGTATATATTTAAACTAAATTGATTTACGTTTGATTTTCCAGAAAGAGATGGTAAATATTAACAACAATAAAATAATGGGTATATCACCTACAAAGAGCTGCAAAAAGAAAAGAGCTGCAAAAAGGCAAATAGGTGAGTTAGTGCCAGATGAATGTTCCTCCCAGTAAGGAATAT
>NZ_JBFTMC010000235.1:0-1650 GCF_056396765.1 Bacillus sp. 05T22 | reverse complement strand
CACATCCATCAACTTAAGGATTTAGACTATTCTTGAAGTTAAAAGCACGTTACTATTCTCTTATGTTAATGAGAAAGGGTGACGTGCTTTTTATGAATATGCATCAAAAACAAGAGTTGTCTTTATTTGCCGAAGAGTTATATCGCTATATGTCTCCTGCTACACTTAATCAATTAGCTATAGAAGCAGGCGGAATGAAACGAAAACGTAAGTGCCATGGGCACCATTTTTTATCTTTGTGTGTATGGTTAAATCAACAAATCGCTACTACCTCTCTTACTCAACTTTGTAGTCAATTAGAAACTTCAACAGGAATTTTATTAAGTCCTGAGGGACTTAATCGGCGATTTAACTCGGCTTCTGTAGCCTTCTTTCGAACTGTATTTACTACACTTCTACAAGCTAAAATTGGGGGATTATCTAAGATTTCTCATGCTCTTTCTACTTACTTTGAGCGTATTCTTATCCTTGATTCTACAACATTTCAAGTGCCGGATCGATTTGCATCTACTTATCCTGGTGCCRGAGGATGTAGTCATAAAGCTGGTGTAAAAATTCAACTGGAGTATGACTTGTTGAGTGGAGAATTTTCTGATGTGAAAATTGAACCAGGAAAACGAAGTGATCAAGCGTATGGTGCGACTCGAACAGKTATGGCACAAAAGAATGAACTATATATTCGTGACTTAGGATATTTTCGTTTACAAGACTTTAAGTCTATTCAAGATAAGCAAGGATATTATTTATCACGTCTTAAGTTACCAACTAAGATATATAGAAAGGAATTCGAAACAGTCATATTTAAAACAAAACCCGCTCAACTGAGGCCGGTATATATACAAATTCATTTGGAAGACATTATGAACCAATTACAACCTGGCCAAGTGTATGAATTACATGATGTATATGTAGGGAGCAAAGACAAACTACCTACTCGCATTGTGGTTTATAAATGTACGGAGGAGCAAAAACAAAAACGCCTACGTGATCGAGCTATTCGTGAAAAGAAAAAAGGAATTACATATACAGAGCGTACGAAACTTTTACAAGGAATTACGGTATATATGACAAACATTCCTACGGAATGGGTACCAAAAGAGAAAATCTATGATTTATATTCACTACGTTGGCAAATTGAACTGTTATTTAAAATATGGAAATCCTGGTTTCAAATTCATCGTTGTAAATCTATTAAACAAGAGCGATTAGAATGTCATCTTTATGGACAACTCATTAGTATCCTATTATGTTCTTCTACAATGTTTAAGATGAGAGAACTCCTATTACGTAAGAAACAGAAAGAGCTAAGTGAATATAAAGCGATGTACATAATTAAAGATTATTTTTCACTTTTTCACCAAGCATTACACAAAAACACCCAAGAGCTATCAAAGGTTCTCCTTCGTCTGTTTAACCTCCTACAGCGCAACGGACGAAAATCTCATCGATACGAGAAAAAGACAGTCTTTGACATTTTGGGTGTTGTGTATGAGTATACCACTTCTACTCATCAGGTAGCATAGTAAAAAAATTCAAACCCGTCAGGGTTTATTTGATATGCCTACTTTTATAACATCTATAAACGATAATAAAATATTACGTGAAAAGACCCCATTTTGTATAAAAATATACCTTAAGTTGATGGATGTG
>NZ_JBFTMC010000234.1:0-1708 GCF_056396765.1 Bacillus sp. 05T22 | reverse complement strand
GAGGCTCGTGGTCAAGGGAACCGTGGAATAAAAAGCGAGGACGGACCCCAGGACAGGGCAAAAACCAATGTCTTCGCCAAGATTCGTGGTTCTACTGTTAGAAAAAGGCGAATAAGAATATAGCATACATACAATAAGGGAATGCAGTACAGATCAGTATACAAGCATTCCCTTGCTATAAATATGTTATTTTTATAGATTTTAGATTTGAAGTGAAATATATGTATTATTACGAAAGATGTTAATAATATTTTAATGATGATGCTACTATATATGCCATATAGAGCAAGGATAAAAAGATAAATATATCTAGTGTTAAAAAAATATATAATATTATTTTTATCCTTTTAGACGTATCATTTTTAATCATATATATAATAAATAGCATTGTAGTTGATTGGAATAGCATGGTGAAAAATAAAAATGTAATAGAAAATACTATACTATTCGGTGTAAAGTCGGTAGTCATAATCAGTAGAGAACTAATTATATTAAGAATAAGTGTAGTTAGTATAAAAATATATTTATAAATGTTTTTAATTTTGATCACCTACTTTTTAATTTTTTATTTGGTAATATAGTTGTTTATTTTTATGGTTATATATAAGTATTTTGTTATTGTTGTCGTCTATAATGTAAACATCTTTTTCTTCCCAATCTATCCCATGAGATATATCTTTTTTAATCAAGAATAAAACGTCTTTATTTTTAAAGGGAATTGAGTTTCGATGAGCATGAATATTTATTTCATGTTTTTTTGTTTCAATGCTATAATCTCCTGAATAATTGGAGAAGAAAGGTTTTAATTTACTATAAATATATAGAGTTTCTTTTTTATCAGTTTCTTGATAAAAGTGTGAATTAATGAATTTTAGATCTGATGTTTTTATGCTTTTTGGTATAAGTAAAAAGGCAATAAGACAATAAATTATTACAATAATAGTAATTAAAGAATATATATAGAGAGAAGCTATCAATAAATATCTTTTATAATTGCTTTGTTTTATTATCTGATTTTGCAAATTTGAATCCTCCTTTAATAAAGAATCAATTGAAACATTAAATAGATTGCTTAAGGCTAATAAATTGGTTAGATCGGGAAGACTTTTTCCTAGTTCCCATTTAGATATGACTTGTCTTGAAATAAATAATTGGCTGGCTACATCTTCTTGTGTCATTTTATTTATTAATCTTAAATGTTTTATTTTTTTTCCAATGTCCATATATGTACCTCCTTCAATTAATTTAATTTATTCTAATATTAAATAGTAAGAAACGCATCGTAGCGTTATAAAAAAAGTATGCAATGATCCGTTGCGGACTCTTTTATTTAGAGGAGTTTTATATTGTTAGGGGTACCACCAGCATTTCGGAAAAAAACCAGGCTAAGAGTATACAAGATTTTATACAGTTTTTTGGCTAATTCAGTAACAAATGAGACCCCTAAAACCGCGCCAGGATAGGAATGTATAAAAAAACGCATAGATCCATAGAACAAAAAAAGGAGGTTCCCTTGTAAGAGTAGGGCTCCTCCTTGTCCTTGCTACCGATAATGAGACGTTATGTTAACTTCACATGTAGAGGATATACAAAACAAAAATATTTTTTAGGCGTAAAAACATATAGGATATATGCAGTGACTGATAACCAGAACGTACTATTCAGGAACACATGAAATATATATAGTACAGGCTCAATGAAATTATGA
>NZ_JBFTMC010000233.1:0-1716 GCF_056396765.1 Bacillus sp. 05T22 | reverse complement strand
GTGATGATGGCAGAGAGGTCACACCCGTTCCCATACCGAACACGGAAGTTAAGCTCTCTAGCGCCGATGGTAGTTGGGACCTTGTCCCTGTGAGAGTAGGACGTCGCCAAGCAACTTTAGACGAGTCAGAATGACTCGTCTTTTTTGTGTTTATAGCTTATTGAAGATCTTTAATAAAATTTTTCGAAATGTAATGTGCACATCGCACAGCATGTGAACCTTATTGAGCCTCTAAAAGAAATTTCCAATGCTAAGTAGCTTTGTTGAATTCGTTTTTCCCATATAATAAGATGTCTTCTTTAAKATTTTTATAGATATCTAATAGATCGTCTGGTAGAGTGCAATAAATAGATTTTTCTAGGGTATAAGGTTCAAATGTTTTCCGTTATAATTCAAATTCATTAAAAATAATCTGTAGTATTTGGATTTCAAAGTTTCCTAATATTGTATCTATAATAGATTCAATATTAGGAAACTATAGCGAATGGGCATATGGATTCATTAGAAAAGAAAGAAGTCGAACTAGTTATGTTCTTTCGTTATAGTTATATAATAGGACGATTAAAACATAATATTGCTTTCCTTAACAAAATATTCACTATGAATATTTTGTTAAGGAAAGTTTGTTACTTGCGCATTACTATGAATAGTTTTTTCTTTGTTATTCGCTTCTTTTTCTCGATTGTAAATTTTAAGGAGACTTACTATTCTAGATTAGTAAAAATCTTGATGAAATATGAGGGCGTTATATTCGAATTCGATATAATGTAATATAAGGTATTTTTAAAATATACATCGTAGAGAAAGGATTCATAGAATGAAGAAAATAAGTATTGTTACAATAGTAGTTTTACTCCTCCTAGTTATTGCGTATATGCTAGTTGGGAACTACTTTTATAACTATGCGCTAAATACGAAACAAGAAAAAGAATTTTTAGAGGGAAACCCTCATTTAAAGAAAACCGTAACTGTATCGGGTAACTCATTTACCAAAATTCCCTGTTATGAATGCGGCGAATACAATTACAAAACTCCGTGCTGGTTATGACTTGAATGAGGGATCGGCCGTCAAGCAAGTTGCAAAAAGTAAAACTCCGATGTTGTTTATCCATGGAGATGCGGATACATTTGTTCCTTTTGAAATGTTGGATGAAGTGTATAATGCTACAAAGGTGGAAAAAGAGAAATTGATTGTGCCAGGTGCAGGTCATGGAGAAGCTGAAAAAATAGATTCGGAGAAATATTGGAATACGGTATGGGGATTTATTGGAAAGTATATTCCAGCATAAGTATATATAAAGAAAGAATCTTTCGCTATTAAAAGTGAAAGATTCTTTCTTTATATATAGGGGATACATTGATTGTAGCTTAAATAGGGAGCCTTCCTATCTAAATGTTATGCGTGGATAAGTGATGGTTAAATTTAAGTGAGGATAAAGAAAGCTAACGGATTAAAGCCTTATCTTCTATATTTAATGGGAAATTTGAATTTTATTTTAAAAAGGTATTGCTTTTATAATGATAAGTGTGTAATATATTAGAAGTCGCCGATGCAACAACGCAGAATGCGACAAACGAAATAAAAAACTTAGTTGACATTGAAACATGAAAGTGTTAACATAAGGGAGTCGCAAATGAGCGGCAAACAAGTTCTTTGAAAACTGAACGAAACAAACAACGTGAAACGTCAATTTTTATTTTAGATGCTAGACAAAC
>NZ_JBFTMC010000232.1:0-1765 GCF_056396765.1 Bacillus sp. 05T22 | reverse complement strand
GTGCATCTCAGTCAACATTCCCTACTTCACCTTCTTTTTCTTTCATTTATAAGAAAAGTGCCTACTTTTTCTTTTTCCTCCACATCATATGTACCGTACGAGTTAGAGGTGATTGAAAAACAAAAAGCATTCAATATTTCTAAATATGTGAAATTCTATATGATAAAACTTCCATTAGAGTTACACTCTTCCTCATTACTTAACTACTACTCCCTCACTCCATTTTCATTTGAACGTGCTACACCTGTTCCAATAAAGCGAAACTTTAATCAACGACATCCCCCACCGATTATTAGGCTTCATCACTTGGACCTTTACCGACAGTTTATCTTCCAACCTATCTTCTTTGTTTTTACTGAATCTTGAGGTAGGAGTATTACTTGCCCATGAATAGTGGAATAAAAAAAGACAACCAAAATGGTTATCTTTTACTGTGAGCTTGGGCGGCTTGCAAGGTCAAAAATAATCATATCATGACCGACCTTTTTAATACGGTTCCATTCTACACGAACTTCTTGCTGCTCTCTTTTAAACCCGCCCCATTTTCCTACCGGTATAATGAGAGCTTGAATTTCCCCATCCTTCTCGTTTATTTCTAAATCAGCGTGACCTAAAACTCCCATTTTTTCCGCACGCTCCAAGTCCACAATCTCTTTTCCACTTAATTCACTTAAACGCATATGCTTCTCCCCTTTACGAACATCTTCCATACAACATCCTCAAATCCTAGCCTATAATAAGTACGTATTCTACACGTCTCTAAAAAATACCAAGAAAATGAACTCCTCTCCCTAGCATTCAAAATTTGTTATACTTATAAAAAGCTTCGTACATAAAAATAACCGTATCTCCTCGTACGAGATACGGTTATTTCGTCTTATTTCATTCCTTTTGGAAGCTCTCCATTCGGACTAATTAGCGCTGCGGAAAATTCATTTGTAAATATACTGCGAATCAATTGATCCACATCTGTTTTGGTAACCTTGTTCACACTCTCAATAATTTCATCGAGCGAACGATGTTTTCTAAGGAGCAATTCATTTTTTCCATTGCGACTCATACGGCTATTCGTACTTTCTAAACTTAACATCAGATTTCCTTTAAGCTGCTCTTTACTATTAACAAGTTCTTTCTCTGTAATACCTGTATTTTTCAATGTCTCTAACGTTTCTTGCATTGTATCATATAAAGTATCTAATTGTTGGCTTCCTGTACCACCGTAAAGTGTTAACATTCCTGTATCTTCATATGAAGAATGATAAGAGAACACTGAATATGCTAATCCTCGTTGCTCACGTACTTCTTGGAATAAACGGCTACTCATACTGCCACCTAGTACATTATTTAATACAATTAAGTTATAAATATCTTCATGTCCCATTTGTAATCCTTGGAATCCTAAACATAAATGAGCTTGCTCTGTTTCCTTTTTACGGGTCACTTTATTAAAATGAAAAATCGGACTATGTACTTGTTCACGATTTGTTGTTCCCTCGTAGTTGCCAAAATATTGTTCTACTGTTTGAACAAATGTTTCATCAATATTTCCAGCAATCGAAACTACAACATTTTCAGGTGTATAATRATCTTTTATATATTGACGTAATGTATCCCCTGTAAATGTTTCAAGCGTTTCTTCTGTACCTAAAATTGGGTATCCAAGCGGATGCGTTTCATATGTCGCTTTCGTTAACATGTCATGCACAATATCATCTGGCGTATCCTCATACATTTTAATTTCTTCAAATACAACGTTCTTCTCCTC
>NZ_JBFTMC010000231.1:0-1788 GCF_056396765.1 Bacillus sp. 05T22 | reverse complement strand
TATATAAACAAAGACGAAGTCTTGAATCAGACTCCGTCTTTTCAGTGTACAAAGAACTACAGCAATTAGTAGCGATTGCTTAAAGCCTATTTCCAATCTGTAGACCTCTCTATATTTTTTCCAACTTTGCAACAGAACCTGACGACGGATTCTTTTGTCTAATTCAGGACCATACTGATGAACCCAACGCATAATCGTTGTATGAGCAACGATTATGCCACGTTCCGCCATCATTTCCACCAAATCACGAAAGCTCAAGTTGTACCGTAGGTACCATCTTACTGTTTGCAAAATAATATCATGATGATAATGCTTCCACTTGAATAAATTTCGCTTTTCCATACTGATCACGCAMCTTTTTAGAGTAATAGTATCAGTATGTCCAAGATTTAGAGATTACTTGCAATTATCTTGAAGTTTTCGCACCAGAACCTTACAACCTATTGTTTACATTACTTCGTTCTGTTCCAAGCACCTTTATAATCTCTTAACCTATATTATTTACGTTTTTGTACATCTATTCTGTTACCCTTTGCGTCTACCATGTTTAAATAATCATTAAAAAAGATTTCAAGAGTATAGTCTACTGATTCGTGCATTTGACTAGAGTCTACCTTTTGTCCGTCTTTTACATACTCCCCAATAGTCATTGTGAATTGTTTTGAGTCTGGTTTGTAAGACCATTTACCTGTCATATGRTTRTCTTCGAATGATGTTTTACCTTTATCATCGAAAATCGTATATGTACCATCTTCCTTAAAGTCTATTGCCTTAACGAATTCAGAACCTTCAAAATGACCCCATTCTCCTACAAACTCTTTAGCGTATTTAGGGAATTCGGAGTTCTTAGTAGACTCTTGTTGTTTTAGTCTCTTTTCTCCTCTATCGGCTATATAATCAGAAAGAGGTGTGTACCCTTCTTTTAAGTAGTCATTACCTTTTAGTACTAAGTCTTTTGACTTCTGTGTCTTTTCTTTTGTTATAGAGTTACTTTTTGCTGACTTAACTATGAGTGTAAATGATTCACTATAACAGTCTACTCCTTTTAAGATTGTCTCATGTTCTTTCTCAAACTCTTTGGGTGGTTCAATTTTATGGAACTTAGTGATTATTTCTTGTATTTCAGTCTCTTTTGCATATAGTTCTTTATTCAACTTTAGAATGTCATTGCTCTTATCTTTAGTTTGAGCCGCTATTTGCATAAATTTATTAAGTTCTAATTCTAAGTCACTTCGTATCTTATACATATGGTCTGGATATTTGTCCTTTTCTATCTTTTCCTTTGTTACTGCTTTTTCTTCTACTTTATCCTTTGTTTTCGTCTCTGCTTTATCTGTAGCACAACCTCCTAATAACATGATTGGAAGTGCTAACGTTATAAGTCTCTTTGCTTTCATTATGTATACTCCTTTTTTTCGTATTTTCATTTAATGAAAAGTAATTATCCAAATAAAATAAAAGAACTTGTAGCAGGCCCCGCTACAAGCTCTTTTAGCTAAATATTTTAGCTCATCAAAACAAAATATACATTCTACACAATCGAGGTAATTCCTAAAATATGGTTTGTTAACATCATTATATAACATAATTATGAATTTTTGTTAAAAATTCTATATTCTTAGATAAATTGCACTCCACTTTCTTACTTGTTTTGGTTCTGTTGCAAAGTTGGAAAAAATATAGAGAGGTCTACAGATTGGAAATAGGCTTTAAGCAATCGCTACTAATTGCTGTAGTTCTTTGTACACTGAAAAGACGGAGTCTGATTCAAGACTTCGTAGACTTCGT
>NZ_JBFTMC010000230.1:0-1831 GCF_056396765.1 Bacillus sp. 05T22 | reverse complement strand
CTCTTTATTCTTCTGATATATACGTGTATTGAGCTTTAATCTTGAAATAAAATAAGCATTACACTCTTCTATAGTATGTAAGTCTTTTAAGTCGAAGTATCCTAAATCACGTATACATACATCGTTCGGTTGAAGGGACGTTAAACAAGTAGAACCATACGTTTTATCATTGTGCTTTCCTGATCCTACATCAACATGTAGAAACTGACCACTTAGTAAATCATACTCTAATTGAATTTTCACGCCAGCATTTTGACCACTTCCACCTGAGCCTTGATATTTGGAAGTGAATTTATCCGGAATCTGAAAATGTGTAGAATCCAATACACGAATACGCCGAAAATAATTTCTATACAAAGTTGGGATCTTGCTAGAAGAACAAAATTGTTGGTGAAGTAAATGTGCTAAAAGTTGTTGTAAAAACTGAACAGCCTGAGAATTAAAGCGTTGATTGAGTCCTTCTGGACTCATAGAAATGCTTGTGTTAGCTTCTAATCGACTACATAATTGTGTCAATGAAGTATGAGCTATGTTTTGACTTAACCAAATACATAGGGCCACTAAATCTTGTGCGCGGTATTTACTTTTTCGTTTCACAAATCCTGCATTTCTAGCTAATTGCTCTAAAGCATCAGGTGACATATATCGTTGCAGTTCTTTAGAAAACAATTCTAACTCATCAAAAATCGATAAATTCATAACAAATACGCCATCCTTTCTGTATATTTCTACAAAAAGAATAGCGTTTTTTTCGTTTTATGGATACAAATTTATATTATCTTGATAGTGATGTATGGTGACCCCTATAAGAATAAATTATAAATAAAGATAATTAAGTTGTAATTTACTCTGTTGAAGTGATGCACCTAAAATGAAAGTAACTATTATATAAGGGGTAATTTTATGAGTAATAAATTGAAATATTTATTAGGGGTTAGCATTACCGGATTTGGGGATGGAATTCAGCAAATTGCTTTGCTATGGTATATTTTTCATTTAACAGGACAATCAACTTCTATCGGATTAATGATCGCTATTTATTATATACCAAGTGTCATTTTAACACCTTTTGTGTCTGTTTATGTAGATCATCATGATTCTAAAAATATTGTTGTTCTAACAGATAGTATTCGATTTGTACTTGTTTTAATCATGGCAATTCTTATTTTCATAAAATTTGAATCAGTATTTGTTTTTTACATTATGCAATTCTTATTAGCAGTTTGCTACACCGTTTATAAACCTGCATCTTCTGCATTTATCAAGGAAGCATTCTGTAACCATGATATACCATTTGTCATATCAAAAGCATCTTCATTAAGTGAAGCAGCATTAATAGTGGGAACTGGTATATCTGGGTTATTTCTAGTTAAATTTTCTTTAGCTACCAGTTTCTTTATTAATTCTGTAACATTTTTAGTTGCGGCTATTTTCTTTTCTTCCATAAAAAGAATGAGCCCTAAAAAATTTAAAACTACAAGAATATCCTATCTTGCAGAATTAATATCGGGATGGCATTTTATTAATCAAACAGAAGGTATGAAATACTTACTGTTTTTATCCATTTTAAATAGCATCAGTATACAAATGACAACAACCTTATTATTACCTCTTGCAGAACAGTTTGAAGGAGGTAGCGGACTCTACTCAATATTTGAGATAGCATTTTCAGTAGGAGGAATTATAGCAGGATTGATTGCTATCTATTTTTTAAAAAAGTTTAAACATAAAGTTATTTTTATTACGATGATGGGTATGGCAACCTCTTCTTTTTTATTATATTTGAATGATTATAAAACAACGGCCGTTATTTGTATATTTATAATGGGGC
>NZ_JBFTMC010000229.1:0-1873 GCF_056396765.1 Bacillus sp. 05T22 | reverse complement strand
CTTGTACGTATTTCACCCCCCTTGTATCTTCTGGACAAAATAGTACATTCCGACTTAAGATCAAAGTTTCCTGTAATACTTTATATCCAATTTTGCGTAGTTTTACTTCATTCACACTGCTTCCTCCTTTTCTACAGGATTCTTTTTAGTAAGGAAGAGGACTTTGATCTGAATTCTCATGTCTATAATCACACTCTCAACAGAAAAAAATCCAATTCGGAAATTCGTCGTACATAGGGATCATCTCCACTTTTTTCTCTTCTGAACACCTTGGGCATAACATATTTCTTTTCCCCCTTTTGTTTTTCCCTATTTATTTTTATCTAACAGTTTAGATGTCTTTATAGGCATGTTGCACCGCCACGCCTACAAGAAATAGAATGAGTAAAGCTAAGGTGATAACCTGCCGCCAACTTTTTTTAAATAACAAGATAACTAGTGACATTAGAAGGACACTTGTAATACATAAAGTAATACCAAATGTCCACATCATGTTAACTCCTTCCTTACTAATTAATATATCCATCTTCTTTTAGGGGCTGCTGAATCTTCATTTCATTAATTACCCATCTACCCTTTTGCTCATCATATATCACTGAAATATCTAAAGGCATTTGTGTGACACTAGACACACCATTTACGGTTATTTTTTGCCAAACACGGGCAAATACATTTGCATGCGTTGTATCTACTGGCGTATAGTACAACAATAATTTATCAATATCGGAAACTATTGTTTTATCTGGTTCAGTTTTTTCGACTGGTTGACTAACATCTGTTCCCGCTGGAACTAGCATTTTCAATCCTTCTTCTGTAACAAAAGGTTTAATCTTTGTCCATGCTCTTTCCCCTTTTGCGGTATCATAAACGAAAAAAGCTTTTAAAAACTCTTCTGTCTCTTTCTTTACTTGTGTTTCTGTATTTCGTTCCTTCCCCTTCAAATTTTGGTCTAGTTTTTTATTTTCCGTTTGCATAACCTGCAATTTTTTCTTAGTATCTTCATATTTTTTTTGATATTCATCTGCTTTGGAATTTTGAGAGGTTGCATATACTGCAACCCCTATAATGATCAAAATCAAAGCAGATATAATTCCTTTATTCATCTAATTTCCTCCTCTATTTCACCCGTCTAATTCCAGAAAAATGATCTGCCCAGTACTTTTCACTTAAATCTGCGTAATGTAAGTGTGTTCCACCCGCATTAAACATTTTATTATTCCCAATGTATATCCCGATGTGTGATATGCCCGGTTTGTATGTTCCAGAAAAAAAGACTAAATCTCCTGGCGCCGGTTGGTCTACAGGTACTGTAGCATTGTACATAGATTCTGCTGTTCCATTAATCCGAATTCCCACTTTGTTATAACTCCACTCAACAAGACCCGAACAGTCAAAATTTGGTGGCGACCTGCCAGCCCATACATACGGGTAACCGTTGTATGGCGATACTAAAGCCATGATCTCATTAAATTTTGCATTGGCTGGGCCATCTCCCGTTCCGTCTCCAGGACCAGTTCCACCGCCAGCTCCTCCGCCCTCATTTGTAGCAACATAATATTTTAAAATTTTTTCAACATAACTAAAATCGCCATAGCAATAGGGGCTTCGGAAACCGCATTCTGTCCTTCCACCGTTGTGATCTAGAGCAAATTGCTTTGCCAATTCAAGCGTATATTCGCCGCCATTACGGTTTACATAATCTAAAAATCCTGGCCCGAATAGTGATAGGTAAGGTTTTGACGTTATCTCCACCTTTTCCCCCACTTCACACCATACGTGAGACTTTCACCTCATACGGCGTTCCATCTAATTCAATTGACCAACTTTTGTATTGAAGGAAAGATAGGATGTCGAATGTCGACGCGCTGATATT
>NZ_JBFTMC010000228.1:0-1892 GCF_056396765.1 Bacillus sp. 05T22 | reverse complement strand
CTTTGTAAGTCCTATCAGACTTTCATCCTTTTACCGGAGATGAAACCGCCGCCCTCTACTCAGTTTTCCTTTCGCAAGCGATGCTCCAAGGTGATTTTCAATGATTCAATCGTTACCACCCTCACAGCCACGGGGCAGCTCTCTGAAACTTTCATAATCATCTACTTTCCTCTTCTTTGCATATAAAATATATGAAAGTTAGAAAATTCTTAATTAACTTTCAGTTGTTACACGTATTATAGGACTTTGTTCGTTTTATTGTCAATATATTTTTTGAAAATTTATATTTTAAATTATAATCCGAATGCTTAAAGGTAGATCTTTTTTGTTAAAACATAGATTTCGGCATGTTAAGAAGAAACTTTTTTGCTAACCTAGCATCCCCGCAGATTTTTTTGTACAAGAACCGAGCTAGTAATAATTATCCTTCCTTAACTCTTGAATAAATTTAAGCGTTTCATTATACAAACCCAATTGATATCTATAGTGCTCTAATTCTGGTGAGATATTGATTTGTACAGAAATCGAAGATAAGTCTAATAAATCTAGGTGAAATTTAGAAACCCTAGAATTTTGACGATCCTCTGAACTCTTATTGAGTTGATTTTCTATGTATCTTCCTAGCATTTGTAGTTGAATCGTCCATTGTTGTTGATCCGTTTTTGAAATGCAGTCTGTGTTAGACCAGTCACTGAATGTATTGATTATATTAGAAAGATAGATATACCCTACCTTTAACTGCACAAGGAATTGTTCGTTTTGTTTTAATATTTGTTTTTTATTCTTAGCAAATGGATTCAATTTCAAACTTTTTTCCGCCAGCTTAAAATCTTTTTGCGCTTGATGCAGTTCCTGAAGTAGATTCGTCACATCTTTTCTTAACTGCTGTCCGTTAACAGAGCCACAATTCGTATTTACCCAATTAGCTGTTCTTTCAAACAACTGTACAAGATGAAATCCAAATTGACTTAATGTCTGACGAGCTTCCTTCACATAATTGGGTGGAAAAATTATTACATGGATAATAATGGCAATAAGTGCCCCTATAATAGTATCTCTGATTCGATCTATGACATAATAGTTTGTTTTATGAACAAAGACAAAAACTAATAAGATAGTTAAAGCTACTTGATGTATTATGGTTTTATGTACTCTTAGTATAACTGGGAGCAACATTCCTCCGAACAATAATAATCCTATCGTCCACCCATTTACTTCTAAATGATTGATAATAAAAACGGTAACGGAAATCCCGAAAATAGTGCCGATAATTCTGTAAAAAGCATACATGGCAGAATGTTGGACTGTTTCTTGTATAGAAAGAATAACAGTCAGTGGTGCCAAATAAGGATGTTTTGATCCTAGCATTTTTGCTAATTCCCATGATAAACCAGAAGCTAAAGCTATTTTTGTTATCAGCATTACTCCTTTTAGTAGTCCAGTCTTTTTCTTACCTATGTTTTTTTTCATAAAAACTCCTTTGTTCAAAAAATCACTTTATATAAAATCCCCTACACTTACTCTAAATGATGGAAAATCAAGTTACCACAAATGAAACTTGATTATTTCACCAATACAAGAATAAATCGAACCTTCATGAAAATGTGTATTTAACCTAAATACACGAGTCTATATAAAAATAACTACAAAAGCAAATATATTTATATTTATACTTACTATTCATGCCCTGTTCTATATTTTTTATCCTTCCATTATCAATAGGACTAAACTTTTCAAGCAATCGAACTTCCTTCATCATAAGTCAAAAGAATTAGTCGATAACTTTGATGTTGTAGCAATTGAAGACTTGAACATGAAAGGGATGTCACGAGCACTTAACTTTGGTAAAAGTGTTGCTGATAATGGGTGGGGGATGTTCACGACTTTTTTAG
>NZ_JBFTMC010000227.1:0-4588 GCF_056396765.1 Bacillus sp. 05T22 | reverse complement strand
TGAATACCACGTTTTTTTAAATAATTACATAAAATTCCCCGAAGCTTTTCACTTCCTTGTGGTGATGAATAGCCAATTGCCTTTGATTCAAGTGAAATCTTTTTTAACGACTGTTCAATTTGTTTCGTTGGAAGCAATTCTGGTGATAATTCACCTGTTCCAAGACGGATGATATGATCCATTTGCTCATATTCATTGATTAGTTGAATCGTATGGTAGTTTGGTTTATGAATACTCGATTCAATGTGTTGCTGCCAATTTGGTTGAGATCTGTTCAAAAGCACGTTCCACGAATTATTGGCCACAAATATCCCTGATCCCACTTTAGATTCGATCAAACCATCTGCCTTTAATTCATCAAGCGCAAGTTGTACAGTACTTCGGTTCACATTAAATTGTGTTGCAAGTTGGCGCTGTGTTGGAATTTTTGTACCAACGGTCCAATCACCTCGCTCAATATAAGACTTTATCCAATCTACAATTTGCTCTTGAACGGTCAAATGAGAATGACGATTTGGTTTCCATTTCATCTAATTCCCTCCTAAATTGGGTGGATAAAAAACCATCCAATTGGTTGTTTTCTTTTATTTTTATCATAGTACGATAGTAATTGAAAGGGAGTTGATTATATGGAAGCCATTGTTCATGGAATAATCTTAGCATTCGGACTTATTTTACCTTTAGGGGTACAGAATGTATTTGTATTTTCACAAGGAGCCACACAGCCAAAATTAATTCGAGCACTTCCAGCGGCTGTTACAGCTGCACTATGTGATACATTTTTAATTCTTTTAGCCGTTTTTGGTCTATCTACTATCGTTTTACAATTTGAATGGCTACGACTTGGCCTAATGATTGCTGGAATTTTGTTTTTACTTTACATGGGATATGTTATTTGGAGGTCTGATCCAACTACAAATGAAACGAATAAAGCATTACCAACCCGTCAACAAATCATCTTTGCTTTATCGGTTTCTTTATTAAACCCTCATGCCCTCTTAGATATAGTTGGTGTTATTGGAACAAGTGCATTAAAATATGTTGGAACAGAACAAGTTATTTTTACAATCGCATGTATTACAGTATCTTGGATTTGGTTCTTTGGATTAACGCTCGCAGGTACAGTCATGAAAAAGATAGATGGTACAGGAGGTTTAATGAACATATTCAACAAATGCTCCGCCCTTTTTATCTGGGGAACTGCCATTTATCTTTTTATTGCATTAATATAGCGTTAAATTATAAAGATGTTGTGCTCAACACATAACCCATAAACGACCATAGGACTTTATTTATTTCTACCCAAATAGAGAAAAATACTGTTTAAATCCAGTTTCAAAGCTCATTACTAAAAATAAAAGGACCTAACATATTATTCATATATAATATATAGGTCCTTTTATTTTTAGTTTTTTTAGGGATTTAGGTCTGGATCATATACGATTTTCGTATATGATCCGAGTACCGTTAATGGATAGTTGTTTTCTTAACGTACAGGGAACTGGCTCAAATGTGTCTAAATTATGTCTAAACGTACAATTTTCTTAAAACATACTAAGATTAGTAGTGTAGACCAAGGCATTGGTTTGCACTACTATTTTTTTATAGTAGAAGTGAAGAGTAGGTCGATTTGATATTGGGATCTCGAATCCGTACCCAAAACAGACCTTCTTCACTTACCTTATTTGAATCAGTTTAGTATGTTGGTCCCTGAGATCGTGTATAAGAAATGGGAATCGATAAGAGTAAGGTGAAGACTTCAACTCTACATGAGGAGGCAAAATATGCGACATGTGATTGCGTTTGATATTAGTATGGGAAAGAGTTATATGGTTATTTATAATGTTCAAAAACAATGTATTTTTGAAAGTGAAATAAATCATTCTAAGCCTGATTTTGAGGAACTACGAAAACGAATAGACCAACTTACGAATGAAAATAGAAAATCACCTCATATTGTGTTCGAAGCAACCGGTGTTTACTYCAGGCAACTAGAGCGTTTTATGCAAGATAACAAGTATGAATACTGTCTGTTGAACCCTTTAGAAGCGAAATTACAATGTGATTCCTTACGGATTCATAAAACCGATAGAAGCGACGCACATCAATTAGCTCTCACTCATTTCACGGCTTCCCGGAGAGAAAAGGTAAGTACAGATCACCTATTTTATCAATTAAAATCACTCTCAAGGTTTTACAGTGAACTGGATGACGAATTATCCGTGATTCGTAGTCGTATGCATAAAGTCATTCAGTTGACATTTCCGGAATTGGAACAGATTTTTACAATTAAATCAGATTTATTTTTAAACTTTGTTCAGTTGTTCCCTCACCCAGATCTTATTAAAAATCTTTCCAAAACGGTCATAAAGAATCGGATTCGTACGAATACCAATAAAAACATATCAATCAGCATTGCGGAAAAGAAAGCCATGAAAGTACTTGATGCTGCCAAGGATTCCTATCCAGCCGTACGTCAGGATGACGTTTTATGTGAACAACTCAAATCATACGCAAAACGCTATCAGGAGCTCCTTCATCAAAAAGAACAGTGTATCGAGAAGATGGTACGATTAGCTGAAAGTCGCACAGAGTATCCAATTATTCTTAGTTTTCCAGGAATCGGTCCCAATACGGCTATACGTTTGTTAGCTGAAATCGGGGATATTACTCGCTTCAAAAATAACAAACAACTCAATGCATTTGCAGGTATTGATATACGCCGTTTTCAATCAGGAAAAACTTTTTTCAAAGATAAGATTAATAAGCGTGGAAATAAACACTTGCGGAAACTTCTTTTTCTCATTATCCAGAACATGATTAAACAACGGCCATATTTCTCCCCTAGTAAAAAAACTAAAAGATATTAGGGGTATTTCGTATGACTTTTTATTTATGGATATATGATATGAATTCTCTAGCCTTTACTCTGTGAAAAATCTATAAAAAACAATTGACTAATCGTAAGAAATATCAAAGACGGTTTTCTTCTCATATCGATGAGATTTCTGCCCATTCTTTTGGAGCAAGTGGAACAGGCGGATTAAAATCTTTATTATTTCTTGGGTGTTTTGTTGTATGGCTTGATACAAAATCGATAAATGATCTTGAATCATTCCAATTGCTTTATATTCACTTAATTCTTGTTTCTTCTTTTGCAAAATTAACTGGCGCATCTTAAACATAGTAGAAGAACATAAAAAAATGGCAATGAGTTTTCCATAAACATGGCATTCTAATCGCTCTTGTTTAATATTTTGCCAATGATGAATTTGAAATAGGGATTTCCATGTTTTAAATACAATCTCTATTTGCCAACGGAGAGAGTAAAAATCATGGATTTGTTTCATCGGAATAATCTCCCAAGGTGTATTGGTAACATATAAGTTCATGCCAGCTAATCGTTTACTTTTTTCCGAATACGTAATACCCTTTTTACTTTCCGTATACACTTGTTTTTTCATACGTTCACGAAGTTGTTTTTCTGTTAATCGATACATAATCACCCGAGTGAATAGTTTTTTATCCTTTCCAATATAAGCTTCTTTTATTTCATAGGACTGTCCTGGTTTTAAGGTATCCATAATGTGCTCTAAATCAACTTTGATGTACTGAGATTGTTTTTTTATTGTCCCATTTCGAAAGTATTCAGGAAATTCATTTTTGACATATACCCTATTGTTTAATTTGAGCCGCGATATATAACACACGCCACGTTGATCCATTTGATCTAAATCATCCAGTGAATAATAGCCTAAATCCCGAATACATAGGTCACCAGGGCGTAATGTTGATAAACACTCTGTTCCAAAGGTTTTATCATTATTTTTCCCTGGTTCCACTTGAAAATTTAAAAACTGACCACTATGTAAATCATATTCTAACTGAATTTTTATACCCGCTGTTTGAGCACAACCACCTGATCCAGGATACACACTAGCTAAATGCTTTGGCACTTGAAAAATCGTTGCATCTAAAATACGAATTCGTTGAAAATAGGCGATTGAAGAACTAGGAATCACTGATGTTTCACAAATTTTACTTTTTAATAACGAAGAGAAAATATGTTTTAAAAAGCAAACAGCTTTTTTATTGAAACGCTTATTGAGTCCTTCTGGACTCATAAGTGTTCCTGTAACAGCATGAAGTTGACTACATAGTCGCACTAAAGAATCACTCGATACCCGTTGACTAACCCAAACACAGATAGTAGCTAAATCATGCCCTGAAAACTTACGTTTTCGTTGTACAAAACCTAGTTCTCTAGCAAGATTTTCTAAACATGAAGGAGTAAGATGTTCATATAATTCTTCAACAAATAATTGCAGTTCACTTTGAATCGAAAGATTCATAAAAAACGCCATCCTTTCTGTATATTTCTACAAAAAGAATAGCGTTTTTGGAGGAACATGGATACAATTCCTTATAAAAAAGTTTGGTCATATCTCAAAAATTTCTTCAATCCCCTTCATTACTTCAAAGGATCCTGAACTTTTGTTTGAAGGTATCGCTATCTTGATTCCTGATTTAGGATAAAAAGCAGAATGGAAGCTCACGCCAGGGTCATATCCCATTACATGATACTTAA
>NZ_JBFTMC010000226.1:0-2003 GCF_056396765.1 Bacillus sp. 05T22 | reverse complement strand
CAAGAACAAAAAGTAGGGAATTATGAATTAGGGTCTGAAGGGCTGAAGAAAGCATTAACTCAAACAGGATCTAATATTCTTGTAATGGATTTGTACGCAAAAACAATGATTAAACAACCGAATGTAAATTTATCCGGTATTGATTTAGGTTCAGAAGGAGCAGAATTACTCAAAAGCATTCACCTTAATCAGGAACTGTCACGAATTAATGCGAATTATTGGTTAGATACAGCGAAGCCGAAGATTCAAAAAACAGCGCGTAATATTGTAAATTACGATGAACAATTTAAAAATTATTACGATATATTGGAAGCTGCTGTACAAAAGAAAGATAAAGCAGAGTTAAAAGATGGAATAAATGATTTAATCACTACAATTAATACAAATTCACAAGAAGTCACAGAAGTAATTAAGATGTTACAAGACTTCAAAACAAAACTGTATGACAATTCTATAGGGTTTAAAAATAATGTTGGTGGCCCAGATGGGCAAGGTGGATTAACGGCACTATTAGCTGGAAATAATGCACTGATTCCACAACTTCAAGCTGAAATTGAGAAGCTACGTTCTACTCAGACAGAGCATTTTAACAATGTATTAGCATGGTCAATTGGTGGTGGATTAGGAGCAGCCATTTTAGTTATTGCAGCCATTGGAGGAGCGGTAGTAATTGTTGTGACTGGCGGTACAGCAACACCAGCTGTTGTTGGTGGACTTGCAGCTCTCGGTGCAGCTGGTATCGGTTTAGGAACAGCTGCTGGTGTCACGGCGTCTAAGCATATGGACTCCTATAACGAAATTTCTAAAAAAATCGGAGAATTAGGTACGAAAGCCGATCTTGCTAGCCAAGCAGTTATTTCGCTTACGAACGCAAAAGCAACTTTGACAGATCTGTATCAAACAGTGGATCAAGCGATACTGTCTCTAACAAATATCCAACAACAATGGAATAAAATGGGGGCCAATTATACAGATTTACATGATAATATCGACTCTATGCAAGAACATAAAYTYTCTTTAATACTTGATGATTTAAAAGCTGCTAAACAAAGTTGGAGTGATATTCATAAAGATGCAGAATTCATTTCGAAAGAYATCGCTTTTAMACAAGAATAGAACTTATAATCAAAACCTATATTAGGAGGAATATGAAATGCTAAATAAAATCCCTTACAAATTAATTGTTGCATCGGCGCTTTTAACTATGACAACAACTTCTGTAGTCTCACCAGTAGCAACTTATGCAAGTGAAATTGAACAAACGAACAATGGAGAGACGTCTCTTTCAGCAAATGAAGCGAAGATGAAAGAAACTTTGCAAAAGGCTGGGTTATTTGCAAAATCTATGAATGCCTATTCTTATATGTTAATTAAGAATCCAGATGTGAACTTTGAAGGAATTACTATTAATGGATATGTAGATTTACCTGGTAGAATTGTACAAGATCAAAAGAATGCAAGAGCACATGCTGTTACATGGGATACGCAAGTAAAAAAACAGCTTTTAGATACATTGACAGGCATTATTGAATACGATACAACATTTGAAAATTATTATGAAACAATAGTAGAGGCGATTAATACAGGGGATGGAGATACTTTAAAAGAAGGGATTACAGATTTACGAGGTGAAATTCAACAAAACCAAAAGTCTGCACAACAATTAATACAAGAATTAACTAAATTAAGAGACGCTATTGGACAAGATGTTAGAGCATTTGGAGGCAATAAAGAGCTCTTGCAGTCGATTTTAAAAAACCAAGGTGCTGATGTTGAGGCTGATGAAAAGCGTCTACAACAAATTTTAGACTCAGTAAACTATTATAAAAAATTAGAGTCTGATGGATTTAATGTAATGAAGGGCGCCATTTTGGGCCTACCGATAATTGGTGGTATCATAGTGGGTATCGCAAGAGATAATTTATCTAAGTTAGAGCCTACATTAGCAGAATTACGTCAGACTGTAGATTATAAAACAACATTAAATCGTGTAGTTGGAGTTG
>NZ_JBFTMC010000225.1:0-2453 GCF_056396765.1 Bacillus sp. 05T22 | reverse complement strand
CTGATACAGTTGAACCATTTGGTGCTTAAATTCCGCTGTAAAGGTTCTTCTTTCTCTTTTATTGTTCGTCATAGTAGATTCTCCTCAAATATATTAGTTGTAGTCTACTTGACCTTAATTTTTTTGTCTAGTTCAGTGTAGCCTATCCATTTACTAATGTTTCGCTTCCAGTTGCCTTACACTCAAAATATGAAAACTTCGTCGATACTGTAAAAGACAATTATAAATAATAAAATAATTGAAAAAAGAGAGTCCCTTTTCCCAAAAAGGCACTCTCTTTTTTCAATTAGATAGTTTCTCCATGATCTAAACAARGTAGATTAGCTTTAGCTGATGGCTCTTTAATAGATTGATTAGCAACACCAAAAGATAAAATCCCTGTAAAAATCATTACAGTTAAAAGTACTTTTTTCATTATTTTTAGGCTCCCTTCTCCAAATCTTTTTTGTCAGCATCTAGGGCAGTGTGCAAGAATCTACTGGCTTTTTCATAATTGTTTAGGTCATAGAATTTATTTCCAAGAATTGAAGCATATTCTTTTACATGACCCCATAGATTTTCTTTCTTGAAGTAATATATTCCTGTCATAATGACTTTCTCTAGTTCCTCAATCTCTGCTCCCTTATTCAGTTCTCTTAAGATAGCAAAATGGCACTTATATTCTTTAAGTTTTGTAAGGTTATATCCTTGTTCAATTAGATCTGCAGCAAGAAAATTTTTTCCTAACTTATAGTATTCCCTAGCTAATAAAAACATAGTTTTAGGGTTATTTTTTAAAGAATCCTTTAAATACTTAATCGCTAACTCTGAAAGGTTTTGATCAGCATATAATAATCCTAAATTATGTTTCACTTTAGCTATTAGTTGTTCTTCGCCATATTTTTCAAATATTCTAAGAGCTGAAATGAAATTTTCCTCAGCAATTTCATACAGCCTAAGTTTAGTACAAGCAAGTCCTATGGTGTTTTGACAGGAAGCAACTTTCATTTCATATCCTGTATGCTTTGAAAATACCTCTTTTGCCTTATTAGCATATTTAGCAGCCAACAACGGGTTTAAGGATTGATAATGGAATACTGCAAACATGCAATCAAATTCAGCCTTTTCTAATTCATCTGGAATAGTTGCTAAGAGTTTTTCAGCCTTCTCATATTGTTCTTTAGCTTCATTATGATTTCCAACTGAAATTGCATAAATAGCTTTGAAGAAATGATAATAATATTTCAAAAATGTTTCGGTTTGTTCTGGAAATGGAGCAATCTTTTCTAGACAGTCTTTAGAACCATCTATATCACAAACCAGTAAATTATATCTAAAGTTAAGTAGGGAATAATAGATAGAGATATTAGAGTCTTCTTCAATACTATGAATATTTCTATCAATCTCTTCTTTTAAGTGTTTAGCTTTTATTATATGTTGAGAAATAATTGCATTATACCAACTGCTTAATAATGTTATTATTTCTTCTTTTGCTATTATATGTGTATCCATAATATTCCTCATCCTATTATATTAATATTATAACAAAAACAAATTTTCCGGCATTTTATTCTAACTTTCCATAATGTTGTCGAAACAATGGCAGAACGTTATGAGTGCCACCTTTTGCAATTAAATACGCAACTTTATTAATAATACTTGAGTTGAAATGAACACCTCCATTATCCCATCCATTAAAATCGTTAAATTCACTATAATCATCTGGATACGGTACTCCAGTTGAAGAAGGAACTGAAGATGGATTTGCCATATCACGGAAAACTGATCCAGTTTGTTCTCCCATTGTCCAGTTGAATTTCCCATTGTTTATATATTTCTCAATAGCTGTTCCCATAATATCAGATAACGCCTCGTTAATCGCACCAGATTCTCCGGAATATTCAAGGTTGGATTCGCTAGATGTAACCGCATGTGTAAATTCATGTCCTGCTACGTCAAATGCCTTTACAATAGGATCTCCATATACAAGCATGCTACTATTATTAATATTAGCACTGAATGCATTCTCCCAATTTTTCGGATCATTTGTATCTTCAGAATCCCACCCATGTACAACTGAAGCTACTTTTTGTCCCTTATTATCAAAACTATTACGTTCGTATTTATTTTTATAAAAATCATATACCTTTGTTGCTAAGAAATGAGCACTTACCGCTTTTGGATCATTAAATGTTGTTGAAGTGCTAGTTGCTAGTATACCAGGGTAATATCTTTCCTCTTTATTAATATCTCTGTATTTCACATCATACGTTTCAATTCCTTGCCCTCTAGTGTAATCAGCAAGTGCATATTTCCCATTACTTTGTTTAGAAATACCAAATGTACGAGATATACCTAAATCATCTTTTCCTGTTCCAGTTAATGATGTAAGATTGCTTTTTCTACTTTCCTTTAAGGCTCCAACAAGCTTTTTACTTGCTTTTAAATCTGATTCTTGTACCATATTTTTTAAC
>NZ_JBFTMC010000224.1:0-2145 GCF_056396765.1 Bacillus sp. 05T22 | reverse complement strand
ATTTTGAAGAAGATGGTGTCATGGCGAAAGGTCAAAAAACTATCAAGGGACAAACATATTACTTCAATGAAGATGGAACAATGCAGATAGGTTGGCAAGTAATTAAAGGTGGCGGACCTTATTCAGGAACATGGTATTATTATAATGAAGATGGCGTAATGGCTAAGTATATGAAAAATATTGACGGACAAACATATTACTTTAATGAAGATGGAACTATGCAGACAGGATGGAAGAAACTTCAAGGTTCCTTTGGCGGAAACTGGTATTACTTTAACAAAAATGGCTCTATGGCAAAAGACTGGGTAAAAGTTAATGATTTATGGTACTACATGAATGAAAAGGGAATGATGCAAACAGGTTGGGTACAACAAAATGGAGATTGGTACTATTTACAATCTGATGGTTCTATGGCAGTAGGAAAACATTTCATTGATGGAAAATGGTATTCATTTAAAGATAATGGCGTTATGATGTAACAAAAGGTCTTTTAAACTGAATATATGTCACTAGATATCTATTTTAAGATATTTCTATAATAAAAAAAGACACCTGTGAGGGTGTCTTTTTTTGTGTGTTATCCTTTCTTATTAATCTAGAAAGAATAACGTTTTTAACAAAAATGGGTAGTAAATATTCTTAAGTTGATGGATGTGTGGCGGTACCCCACATCCATCAACCTAACAGAACAGCTTGCCCCAAAAATGATAAAAATGAATTTTGTTGCTATAAAAGACATAAAACCATAAACACTTACTTCATATTTACTTTTGTTGTGGACGATAAAAAGCATCTACCAATTGATCATACTCGCTTCTTGAAATTTCTTTATTATACAGTTTAATTAATAACTCTTTATGCGCCTTCGAAAACGCCATTTTGTCAATGAATTTTGGATACATATAATTATTCTCTCTCCGTCTGATAAATTATTATGTTGCATTTTGGCTACTTCCCTTGAATATTATAATAAAATAAACAACCAATGTTTTATGAAATATTACATATATATATATATTTTATATATTTAATTGAAAAGATGAAATATAAATCTAATGAACATGCGGGTTTTCTTTTTTGTTTGTTAGTTTCATCAGCAAATACATCAGACCTTTGAAAGACTTTTGTAACATTTATGAAAGTAAACTGAAAGAAGCGCGTGATATTGCAATGGAAGAAATGAAAGTTCTYGCGAAGCAAAAAGGTGCAAATGCAATTGTCGGTATTGATGTAGACTACGAAGTCGTTCGTGATGGAATGTTAATGGTGGCTGTAAGCGGTACGTGTGTAAATAGATAGAATATAGAAGAATCGTATCCTAAGTGGAAAAATAGAGAACTAACCGGAGTTCGATTTATGGCACTGTTAGAACTGAAGAAAAATACTTTTTACAAAATAATCAAGGAATATGAAAGTACACTGAATCAAAACCAGCTATGAGCTGGTTTTTTTTATTCCAATAGATCGTTAAGTCCATATACCCTTTCAGTATAAAAACGAATGCTCTAACGTATAGGGAATCGGTTGGAATGTGTCCTAATTGTACGTTAAACATAAAATTGCTTACCAAAAAACAATGTTTTGTAACAATTCTTAATGAATTCATTCACATGTGACTTTCATTTTTATATTGTGTAACGACGGCGAGTTTATCCCGCTATTTTAGGACAGTAACACTCCCACCTCAAAATTCAGCGAAAGCAAAGAAATTAGGTGGGAGATGAACTGTCCGTAAAAGCCCGATTCGTTCAACTAATAATCAGTGGGGGATGAAGAAAACCCCCACTGATTAAAGTTTCACTTTATGTTTCTTTATCTCAGCAAGCTCATCAGAGGTATAACTAAAAATTCCAGATGCTTTTACTGGATTCGAAGTTATCGTTGCGAGTTTTCGCTTCTCTCCCGGTAGTGCATGAAAAAGTTTATTTAGGTCAAAAGAAGCACTACCTGGTTTTATATTTGGAAATTCCTGTTTAATATATTTTAGAGCTAAAGGACCATTCATTTGACCATTATTGTCACTTTTTAAGTAATATGTTTGCCAATTCGTCAGCGCAATACCAGTATTCCCTGCATCTAATTGTTTTTGTGTAATATAATACTTGTTTTTGTGTAATATAATACAGATCATGTTCATATAGATCT
>NZ_JBFTMC010000223.1:0-2195 GCF_056396765.1 Bacillus sp. 05T22 | reverse complement strand
GAACTACTAAACCAAAAATTGGCCTCATCTATACCGATTTCTTCTCCATATACTTCTGTTTTTAAGCGTATTCGTATTTTAGATTCAACTGCATTTCAGCTCCCAGATTCCTTTTCATTCGTTTATCCAGGTGCAGGAGGCTGCAGCCATACAGCAGGGGTGAAAATTCAGCTTGAATATGATTTATTAAGTGGACGGTTCCTGCATATTCATACCGGTCCGGGTAAACAACATGATCGAACCTACGGTTCTCTGTGCATCCCAACTGTGACAGCGAATGATTTATGTATCCGAGATTTAGGATATTTTCATTTGAAAGATCTTCAACATATACAGGATAAAAAGGCTTACTATATCTCTCGTATCAAGTCGAATACACGTATTTATCAAAAAAATCCCGATCCTGATTATTTTCGAGATGGAAGAATCAAAAAAGGTACGGAGTATATACAGATAGATATGGAGGTCTTAATGAACTCTCTTCAGCCAGGACAAACATGTGAAATACCCGACGCTTATGTAGGAATGACCGATAAAGTACCTACTCGTGTGATTGTTCATCGACTAACAAAAGAACAACAAGAAAAACGATTACAAGATCAAACCGTAAGAGAAAAAAAGAAAGGAATGAAGTATTCTCCTCGTAGTAAACGACTCAGTGGTATCAATGTATATATGACAAACACTTCTACAGATGTTGTCCCAATGGGACAAGTACATGGTTGGTATTCTTTACGTTGGCAAATCGAAATTTTATTTAAAACGTGGAAATCATTCTTTTGCATTCATCATTGTAAAAAGATAAAACAAGAACGATTGGAATGCCATTTGTATGGGCAACTGATTGCCATTCTACTCTGTTCCTCTATTATGTTTCAAATGCGGAAGTTACTTCTTATGAAGAAGAAACAAGAATTGAGTGAATATAAAGCTATTTATATGATTAAAGACTATTTTTTTCTTCTGTTCCAAACTATACAAAAAGACACCCCAGAATTATCAAAGATTCTCCTTCGTCTGTTTAACCTCCTACAGCGCAACGGACGAAAATCTCATCGATACGAGAAAAAAACAGTCTTTGATATATTAGGTGTCGTATACAATTGTACCATGTCTGATAATCAAGCGGCTTAATTTAAAAAAGGAAACCCATTAGGGTTTATTTCGTATGCGAATTTTTAAATAATCTACACTGATCCCCTATAAAAAGTAAAAAAACTCTCCTGAAAAATTCCTAATGTAGTCTTAGCTTGATAGCGATGGGGTAGCACCACATCACCATCAAGCTAAGATTTTGAAGTACCTCCTAAACGAAAATTTTGTGTCTTTTATAGCAACGAAGTTCATTTTTTTCGTTTTGGGGGTAACCTGTTCTGTTAAGTTGATGGATGTGTGGCGGTACCCCTTCATGAAGTTATAAAATTAGGACCGTACATATTAGACATATCTAAAATGTACGGTCCTTTTGTTTACTAGTGGTTCACTTATCTAACCTAAAGATAAGTATGTGGTCCTTTTACAATTTGAATTTCTTTTTAAGCTTCTTATATTTTCTATATGAACGTCTAACAATGTTTAACATGAAATACGGTATTTTAACAGGGAAAGGCAATTTATAAATGAAAGGCAAGTAAAATGTAAAATATGCCTTTTCTAGGTCTCTCCACTTACTATCTTCTTTTGTTTTTAAGAAATCAGATACATCGACTACATATCCCCTTCCGYTTTYCATCATCACATTTTTCCCGTGAACATCACAAGGAGTTAATCCTTGTTCCCTTGCATACTCTAAAGCTTCATTGATATCAAGGATTACCTGCTTAGGAATTTTAATCCCCTTATGAATAGCATCGTATAAGGTAATTTCTTTTAAACGTTTCAATACTATGAAATTTTCTCCTTTATATATAAGCTTCGAATAAGAAGGATGATTTCCGATTCTTCGGTATACTTCTGACTCTYTTTCAATTCCTTCTCCTTCTCGCGCGTAAACTTTCACTACCCAATCTTTGTATTCTTTGTGCATAAATACTGCGGCATAATTACCTGTCCCTAAACACTTCCAAAKTCTAGGAATATCTTTAACTACTACAGGCTCGAATTCATCCTCACTTCTTATGCTTACCTCTTTTAATAATTCGTCCTTTATCAATCCCACAAAACTATTTATACTCATCATTTCCACTCCGGTTTTG
>NZ_JBFTMC010000222.1:0-2258 GCF_056396765.1 Bacillus sp. 05T22 | reverse complement strand
TGCATGTATTAGGCACGCCGCCAGCGTTCATCCTGAGCCAGGATCAAACTCTCCAATAAAGTTAGTTTGTCTAGCATCTAAAATAAAAATTGACGTTTCACGTTGTTTGTTTCGTTCAGTTTTCAAAGAACTTGTTTGCCGCTTATTTGCGACTCCCTTATGTTAACACTTTCATGTTTCAATGTCAACTAAGTTTTTCATTTCGTTTGTCGCGTTCTGCGTTGTTGCTATCGGCGACTCGTATAATACTACACTTATATATTGAAATAGTCAATGGATTTTATATAAAAAATTGTTTTTTATCTCTTTTATAGATAAACACTCACAAATCATTAATCTTTTATTCATACACCCTTTCCATTCCTATAGATTCAGTACCCCTAAAAGGGAAAAAAGTAAAACTATTTATCCCTACTAGACATTATAAATGCGTACTCAAGGAGCATTCATTCTATTTCAGAGTCAAAAGAATAGTAATACTTCATTAGCAATTTGTTTTTTATCAAATAATTTTACTTCAAACATCCCTGGATTATCATCCCTTTGTTCATTATTATAAATACAGTATATAAATGTATAATTTAGTATTGTATTACACAGGTTCCCTAATCTTCCTGTATGCTCCTCTAAACCAACTAAAAAGAGAGCATGCCATTCGATGCATCCCCCCTTTCATATTCTGGCATTAATATGTTTTGTACTTCCTATCTTCTTTAGTTTGTCGATCAACGGATTTCATTAGAGCACTTAATTTACCTTTATCCGCCCAGATAACCCCAAATAAAACTAGACATCCTCCTATTAATATCTTCCATGTTAAAGATTCTTTTAATAAAATAACCGAAGCAATAATACTTATGAGTGGTAAAGCATTTAAATACAATCCACTTACTGATGCCGAAACTCCTTCTAGCGCCTTATTCCAAAACCAATAAGCTAGGATTGTTGCACAAACAACAAGGTATGTAAAACTAAGCCCTGTCTTCCATGTTTCTATTTGAGGTAGACCATAATAAAAAGTTTCGATAACTGCAAAGGGGAATAGAATGATTGCCCCTATGATTAATGTTAATGTTGTAAATACTTCGTTTGATAGATTCTTTTCTTGTTTTGGTCTTTTTAATAATATTGTATAGAAAGCAAATAAAAAAGTACTTAATAAAATAAGTATGTCCCCAACTAGAGAAGCGCTTTGATTATCATTACCAGATGGAATGGTAATACATATTACTCCTATAAAACCTAATATAATTCCAATCCAATAGTTTAACTGAATCTTTTCTTTTAAAAACAGTGCCGAGAAAATAATTGTAACTAAAGGTAAAGCAGCATCAATGATGCTAACATGTAATCCACTTGTTAAAGAAATCCCATACGAGGTAAACATAAAATATCCCGCCACACCAGTAAAAGATAATACGCTTATTCTTTTCCACGGAACATCCCTATTAACAATACTTTTTCGTAGCTGCTGAAAAGAAAACAATAGACATATCCCGCCAGCAAAGCAAAGACGAAGAAATAATAGGGTGAATGGCTGAATTGACTCTAACGCCCATTTTGTCGGAGCAATTGCTATCCCCCATAGTATAATCGCAATTAATAGCATACTTATTCCTTTAATGTTTTTCTCCCCTTTTCATATATGTCTCTTCATACCATATGTAGACCTATTTACTTTGTACCATATAATAAAGAGAATAAAGATCATTACTCAATTTTTGTGCGATTCCAATACAGTAAACCTTAAATCCTCGCGTATAATCGAATAAACAAAAATTAATTTCCTATTCTCTTTCACGGTAAGCAGAACAATATTCACCAGCAGTTTTAGCCGCTACTTCAACTAATTTATGAACAAGTCCATCCCAAACAGTAACTGTACATAAAGATACCCATTCAATGTTTCCTCTAACAAGGTGAAAAGAATCGCAATCATTTCATGTGGTTACCAAAACTTCACTGTACACTATATTTTAATTTCTGTAATTTTGAATAAAAAAATGATATCTAACATGTCCTTTTCCCTTGGCTTTTGTATAAGTCTTTCCATAAAAGTCCCATTGGAATTTTTTCTTCGATCACTCGCTTATTATGTAAATGCACAAAAAAGACGAGTCATTCTGACTCGTCTAAAGTTGCTTGGCGACGTCCTACTCTCACAGGGACAAGGTCCCAACTACCATCGGCGCTAGAGAGCTTAACTTCCGTGTTCGGTATGGGAACGGGTGTGACCGTGACCTCTCTGCCATCATCAC
>NZ_JBFTMC010000221.1:0-2276 GCF_056396765.1 Bacillus sp. 05T22 | reverse complement strand
GGATGATTCCACCTACAAATTTTAAAACTGCCATTGCGATTGCCATATTATTTCCTCCTCTTTTGTTAGTGCTAAGATGTAATTTATCTTTATGCTTTTATTATAGTAAGCGCTTTCATTTTTATCAATACATTCTTATATGCAATATTGCATATAAGAATGTAGCAAGTCCCCTTTGCATTGTTATTAAGAATAGAATTAATGGTTCTGGTGCAAAAACTTCAGGGTAATTACAAGTAATCTCTAAATCTTGGACATACTGAAACTATGACTTTAATAAAGGAGTGTGATCAGTATGAAAACGAAAATTTGATTTTTTTATAGTTATTTAAGAGAAATGCTCTTATATATTAAAAGAAATTACTAATTTCTTAACATCAAGAAAATCTATTTTTCACACTCTCAAATTATGTTTGTAATTAAAATCTATATAGAAATGCTCTTATATTTCGTTTCATTTCCATATATAGGTGAAATAATAAAAAAGCTAGCAAAATGCTAGCTTTTTTATTATTTCGAAGTAAGAGCAACTAAAACATCTACTGGATAATCAACTGATTCTTTCACTTTATATTCAACTGCATTTCCCTTACCTAGCATATTATATAACTTATTCATAGTATCATTTGCAGTTTTATCAGACATCCATTTTTGTAATCCTGCGCCTGGAACAACAGAATAGTTAGCTACTTGTTGATATAATGCAGTTCTATATTGGTCATATGCATAATCAGACTTTGGATTAAAATCAAATGTCTTCGTAACTGTACTTTCTTCTGAAATTGTATTTTGATAACCAAAACTCCAAGTTAATGAAGCTGACATTTTAACAATATCTCCAAAACCTGCTTCCATCCCAATTGTTTGAGATAAACCTACAGATATATTATGAGAAACACCACTTGTAACAGCTTTACTCCAGTGATAACCTGAATTTTTATCTATTACATTTGAATCAATTAATTTCCAATCTAGTTGTTTTTTTAATTTCGTATCCGCTACTATTGGATCCGTTTTAGGAATTGCTATTGAATATAGTACACTTCCTTCACTTCCTGCTACTGGAATTTTTTCGCCGGATTTAAACCAAGTACCATCTGGTTTTACAGCCTTATATCCTGATAAATTCAACATATCTCCTGATGTATTCCCCTTAGCAACAACATCTACATATGCATAATCAATTAACTTTCCCTCATCTGTAGAAACATGCCATTGACCAGGAAATTCTTCATAAGGACCCGTAGGAACGTAAGGAAGTTGTGTACCATTTTGAGCAACTTGTTCTGCTGACATAGGTGCTTTTCCTTCTTGAGAACTGATTACTACCGGAAGATTTCCTACATTCGTAGTATCAGTAGCTGCCGAAGAAAATCCTGGGGCTACAAGTAAAGCTGAACTTAATACAAAAGCTGCGGGAATGATTTTTTTCATACGTTTCATAATATCTCTCCTCTTCTTCCATTATTTCTACAAGATTACAAAAGATGAAATTATACTGTACATTGCTTATACTTTTGCTATGTAGGAACATAGAATGCTATTTTTTTATAAATATGCTACTTTTGTGATTCTAAATTATCTCCACGCTAAATAAACTGATTATTGAAATAATTAACTCGACATAATGTTACTTGCAACTTTACTGCACTTTTCTTAGTACAATCGTCTCCTTTTTTAGTGGTCATACCAATTACACCCTTATTAAAACATTAAATTTTCAATGCGTAAATAGTAGAATTTTGTCGATTGCATTCAATAATTTAATTATCACGTATTAATATGAGCGGAAATATTATACTTCTAAAATTACTATTTAATATCATTTAGGTAATTAAAATAGTTTCAACTTGATATATCTGGTTAAAAAATCACTATTTTAATCTATAAAAAAATAATAATACCAATTAAATATTATTAACATAATTTAATCACACTCTGCACAACGATTCCCTTTATTTGGATATGCGAAATTGCATTAAAATATACCCTCTTGGCAACCTTAGCTTGATGGTGATGGGGTCACGCGAATTTCGTACGCTAAGGTACAATCGAGCTTGATTCCCTTCTTAAAAGCACAAGTCGTGGAACAAGCTATTCTA
The DNA here is from genome assembly GCF_056396765.1 of Bacillus sp. 05T22. Classification (NCBI taxonomy): domain Bacteria; kingdom Bacillati; phylum Bacillota; class Bacilli; order Caryophanales; family Bacillaceae; genus Bacillus; species Bacillus sp. 05T22. Next base: position 174 of record NZ_JBFTMC010000221.1, on the reverse strand, counting down.
TCGTATCGAAGAAGTTAATTAGGAGTTCCTTATCTTGTTTTATTGAAGCGTTCGTTCAATAAAACATATAAAAGGCAGACCATTTTACTGGTCTGCCTTTTGAAGTATCATTTAAGCTTTCTCGTTTTCCCAATCTTTTCTAAGTAACCCCATAATATGAATGTCATGGTAACT
>NZ_JBFTMC010000220.1:0-2392 GCF_056396765.1 Bacillus sp. 05T22 | reverse complement strand
CTTCCAACTCTAGTTGTTCAGCAGTCTTATTATCTTTCTCTTTAAACGAGCCAGACGTATGAYTTTGATTRATCCAYCGATCCAATGATGATGGTGTTAATCCATATTCCTTAATGATGTCTTTCCTTRGTTTACCATTCTGATACAGTTGAACCATTTGGTGCTTAAATTCCGCTGTAAAGGTTCTTCTTTCTCTTTTATTGTTCGTCATAGTAGATTCTCCTCAAATATATTAGTTGTAGTCTACTTAACCTTAATTTTTTTGTCTAGTTCAGTGTAGCCTATCCAATAAAATAAATTTCTTAGAACAAGTTATAGGAGATTAATAGTATTATAGTTAATATATTAATGTAACTATTTATTAAATTGTTATTTAATTTAAGGGGAATAGGATTTCTAAGGTTACGTTAATTCATTTGTAGAAAAAAATGAACGAAATCGAAATGGGGGTTAATCATGGGATTTTTTAGTCGGAAAGAGGTATGTGGTGTTTGTGAAAGTGAAGTTGGATTACATAGGTACAAAGTGAAAAAATCTAACGCCTGGGTTTGCCCAGATTGTTTGAAAGAGGCTGGTGGTGTTGGTGTTGTGCCTGTACATAAAATTACGATTGAAGAAATTAAAGCTACAATCGATGCAAAGGCAAACAAACTGAGTGATGATCCAATGTCAAGTGCTGAAGGAATGTATCAGTACTGCCTAGATAATAAATTCGGTTCAGGGTTTAATAAAAAATGGGGCTTAAAACACTTTGGCATACTCGAAAAGAATTTAATGCAAGGTGAAACAGTTCTTATGACCTTTATTGGAATACATAATTACAAATCAGCGACAAAACACGATAGTAATTTTGCCTATGCGATTACCAATAAACGCATCTTATTTGGACAAAAAACTTTAAGTGGTGAAAAATTTAAAGCAGTAGCTCATGAAAAAATAAATGATATTACATTTGAAACAGGAATTGTATTTGGTGTTTTAACGATCGATACACCACAAGAAAAATTTAAAGTAGCTTTAGATAAAGCTTCAGCAACATCTATTAATAATAGTATCCATCAGGTACTGGATACATTAAAGAGTAACAATATTGAAACGCAACCGATATCAATAACTGCTGCTACCTCGGCGGCAGATGAGTTGATGAAATTTAAAGAACTATGTGATATGGGTGTAATTACAGAAGATGAATTTAACGCTAAGAAGAAACAGTTGCTAAATATATAAACAAAATTTAGTTAATTGCTAATGTCTTATAAGCAGTAGTAATCCGTTTTGAACGGTTAAGTGCCAATAAAAGTATTGGAATAGGATATACAAAAAGACCTGTCCTATTAAAAAAATGTTTTAGACTATAGAAAAAAGTATTAGAATGTTAAAAAATAGTTGTAGACTGAAAAGGTGTTTTCTGTACATGAAAGCACCTTTTGTTAACATAAAATCAAAGTATCGCAAAACCTTTAAAAATCTCTTCAGAAGAACTGAAGGGATTTTCCATTCACATAAGAATATCGTTTAATAGAGTCACCTTGTTTTGAGCAAGAGTCTTCTATATAAGTGTTCTTTCAAAATGAATAATCATTTACTTATTTTATAAGAGAAAGAGCATCTGTTATGGATGCTCTTTTTTGATGTGTATATATTACACAGTAAATTCAATTCTAAACAAAGTGAAAATTCTATTTGTTTTTACCGCAATTACATCCTTTTTTCTTTACATATCCTTGGCGATATAGGTTTTGTGATGATTGGTAATTGGAAGATTGTGAAGATGAAGTGCGGATATCTTTATTGTTAGAAGAATCTTTGTTAGAATCGTACTCTTTATTCATGATACCATCACCTCCAGTTTGATATATAAATAGTATATGTGAAAACTCTAGTAATCGTTACGGTAGTTTAAGGTAATGAAACAAGATGAAAATATGACCCGTACATACCTAATATTCTGGATAAAATATTATTAATATAAAAATAAGGTAGTAAATTAATAATGTTTTTGAAAGTTATAAAAGGATAAAAATATTAGATTTATACAAAAGGGTTTCGTGATATGTTAATAAATTTGATAAAAGTAGTGTAACAAGTCCAGTAAAATAAGAAATGATATTTGTATGTGAAAGTAGATAGTATGAAATTGGAGTTTAAAATAAACAAGCTGATTAATCTAGCTTGTTTATTTTAATATTATGCATTATTGCATGCAAACGATTGCGTCTTTCCGTTTATAATGAAAGCGGATACATTAAATTTGTAAATTAAAGAGGAGAGAAGCAATGAAAAATCAGTTTCAATATTGTTGTATTGTCATTTTGTCTGTAGTGATGTTATTTGTATCATTATTAATTCCACAAGCGAGTTCTGCAGCTGTAAATGGAAAAGGAATGAATCC
>NZ_JBFTMC010000219.1:0-2441 GCF_056396765.1 Bacillus sp. 05T22 | reverse complement strand
CCCCTTTTCTCTGCAAAACATGTGCCAACTGATTTGCCCGCGTATCCAGTTCACCATAGGTCCACTCTCTCATTTGATCGACCACTGCAATCGCATCGGGACGTCGTGCTACTTTGTCCTCAAATCTGTCGCAAATAAGACCCTCTTGGGACATTTCCATTGCAGTGTCATTCCATGTCTCTAATAACAAATCACGCTCAAATTCGGAGAGCATACTCAAACTATTCAACGGTTTTTGTGGATGATGAGAAACTTCATGTAGCCAGTTCTCAAAATGTCCTGCCATTCGTTCGATGGTTGTAACATCAAATAAATCCTTATTGTATTCAAAAGAGAAAATTAATCCTTCTTCCGCCTCGGCTGCCATTACACTTAAATCAAATTTTGCGATCGAATTATGGCTTTCTATCATTTCGATTCTTCTACCAGACAACACTGGAAGCTCTTGTTTCATATTTTGTAAGATGAACATCGTCTGGAAGATCGGAGAATGACTTGTACTCCGCTCAGGTTGCACAACTTCCACAATTTTTTCAAATGGAATATCTTGATATTCATATGCTTTCAGTGCCTTTTGACGCACCTGAGACAACAACTCTTGGAATGTCGGTGCGCCACTCAGATCAGCCCGATAAACCAACGTGTTGACGAAGAAACCGATTAATCCTTCAATCTCTCTGTAATTACGATTCGCAATTGGACTTCCGACGAGAATATCTTCTTGTCCCGTATAACGAGAAAGGAAGCTTTGATACGCAGCCAACAGAGTCATAAAGAGCGTCGACCCTTCTTGACGACTGAGTTCGTTCAGTTTGTCGCGTAACGAACGTGACAGCAACACAGTGTGTGTCGATCCGCGATGAGTTTGCACTGCAGGACGCGGGTGATCCATCGGCAGTTGTAGCACAGGAAGCTCACCAAACAATTCTTCCTGCCAATAGTTGAGTTGCTGTTCAAGCACTTCTTCCTTCAACCATCCCTTTTGCCACTGAGCAAAGTCCGCATATTGAACCGGTAATGGTTCAAGCTCTGCTACCTTCTCATCCGTTTCTTCCTCATAGAAAGCTATCCATTCTTCGAGTAGCACTCCCATCGACCATCCATCCGAAACGATATGATGCAGAGTGCAGAGGAGGATCCATTCCTCTTCTCCCACTCGCAAGACGATTGTCCGAATCAGTGGGCCCTCTCCTAAGTCAAATGGTACTTCTGTTTCTTGCTGAATTAAACGTTTAACTTCTGCGTCTCGCTCTTCCGGAGAAAGCATAGTTAAATCCATTTGGGAAAGGGACCGGAAAGCATACGGTTGAATCTGCTGCACAGGATAACCATCCACTTCATGAAACACAGTCCGTAAAGATTCATGACGCTCTATCAGCTGATTCCATCCTGTCTCCAATGCTTCGGGTACCCAATTCCCTGTAAGACGGCATACCATCGGCATATTATAAAGTGCACTATTAGGCGTGAATTGGTCAATGAACCACAGACGCTGTTGGGCATAAGAGAGCGGAATGGCTTCTCCCCGTTCCATCGGCATAAGCGGTGGAATCTCTCGTTTTTTGTCTCCTTTACGCAACTGATCCAGTCGCTTCGCCAGTGTCTCCACCGTTGTAAACTCAAAAAGTTCACGCACCGGTAGTTCGATTTGGAAAACTTCTTGTAAACGTGAGACAACTTGGGTAGCGAGTAGCGAGTGGCCACCAAGCTCGAAGAAGGAATCCTGAACACCAATATTTTCTATGCCTAACACTTTACTCCATACCGATGCGATAAGCTCTTCCACTGGTGTTCGTGGTGAGACAATATTTACGCTCATAGGCTGTCCATCCAACGCCAGTAAGGCTTTGCGATCAATCTTGCCATTCGGAGTGAGTGGCATCACTTCCATCTCGACAAAGTATGCCGGAACCATGTAATTCGGTAATTGCGTCTTGAGGTGCTCACGCCATTCTCCAGTATCTCCTTCACCCACCACATATGCTACTAACCGCTTGTCTCCAGGATGATCTTCCTTCACCAACACGACAGCCTCTTTCACAGATGAATGATCGTGTAGGACCGCTTCAATCTCTCCCAGCTCAATCCGGAAACCTCTGATTTTCACTTGGTTATCTATTCTTCCGATATACTCCACGTTGCGATCATTCAGATACCTCACCAGGTCCCCCGTCCGATAGAGCCGTTCCCCTTCCTTAAATGGATGCGGAATAAAACGTTCAGCAGTTAACTCTGGACGATTGAAGTAACCACGTGCCAAGCCTACACCACCAAGGTAAAGTTCCCCAGCCACACCTATCGGTACCACCTGTTGGCTTTGATCTAGCACATACAATTCGGTATTATCAATCGGACGACCAATCGGAATAAGCAACGGTTCTTTTTCTAAATCACAATCATAGTAAGTGACATCTACAGTCGCTTCTGTAGGACTGTAGGAC
>NZ_JBFTMC010000218.1:0-2483 GCF_056396765.1 Bacillus sp. 05T22 | reverse complement strand
GAACTAAAAATCAAAACCTATATAGGAGGAATATGAAATGCAAAATAAAATCCCTTACAAAATACTTGCTGCATCGGCGCTTTTAGCTTTGACAACAACTTCTGTAGTCTCACCAGTAGCAACTTATGCAAGTGAAATTAATCAAACTAACAATGGAGATACGTCTCTTTCTGCAAATACAGACGGGATGAAAAAAGCTTTGCAAGATGCTGGAGTATTTGCAAAATCTATGAATGAATATTCTTATTTATTAATTAATAATCCGGATATTAATTTTGAAGGGATTACTATTAATGGGTATCCAGATTTACCTGGTAAAATTATACAAGACCAAAAGAATGCTAGAGCACATGCTGTTACATGGGATACGCAAGTAAAAGGACAGCTTTTAGATACATTGACAGGCATTGTCGAATACAATACAACGTTTGACAATTATTATGACACAATGATAGATGCGATTAATACAGGGGATGGAGATACTTTAAAAGAAGGGATTACAGATTTACGAACTGAAATTCAACAAAACCAAAAGACTGCACAAAATTTAATAGCAGAATTAACGAAGTTAAAAGATAATGTTGGACAAGATGTTAGAGCATTTGGAAGCAATAAAGAACAATTGTACTCGATTTTAAAAACCCAAACAGCTGGGCTTGAGGACGATCAGAAACGTCTAGATGAAGTTTTGGGGCAAGTAAACTATTATAAAAAATTAGAATCTGATGGATTTACAACAATGAAGGTTGGCGTTTTTGGCCTATGGTGGATTGGTGGTATAATAGTAGGTACAGCAAGAGATAATTTAGGCAAGTTAGAGCCGTATGTAGCAGAAATACGTAAGACTGTAGATTCTAAAACAACATTAAATCGTGTAGTTGGAGTTGCGTATAATAATACTGATCAGATGCATAAGGCGATTGATAATGCGATTAATGCTCTTACTTATATGTCCTCGCAATGGACTGATTTAGATAATCAATATGCTGGGGTACTGCGACAGATTGATAAGGCAGCTGGAAAAGCTGATCAAAATAAATTTAGCTACTTAAAACCTGCCTTGAAGACAGCTAAAGATCTTTGGAAAACATTACACGAAGATGCAGTCACAATAAAAGATGGAATAAAAGAATTAAAAGTGGAACCTGCTACTCCGCAAAAATAAGGAAATATCGGTTCTGAATCAAGGATTATATCTTTAAATTTTAGTATAGAAATTATTAATTCCTCATAAACCAAAAAGGCGGAGTCTGATGAAAGACTTCGCCTTTCACTATAAATACTACGAAACAAAGTTGGGATGATATTCGTAAAGATACAGAACTAATTTCACTTTTAAAAAAGAATAGAACTTATACTCAAAACCTGCATAGGAGGAATATGAAATGATGAAAAAAATCCCTTACAAACTACTCGCTGTATCGACGTTTTTAACGATTACAACAACTTATGCAGTCACACCAGTAGCAACTTTTGCAAGTGAAATTGTGCAAACTAACAATGGAGATATGTTTCTTTCAGCAAATGAAGAACAGATGAAAAAAGCTTTGCAAGATGCTGGGGTATTTGCAAAATCTATGAATGAATATTCTTATTTGTTAATGAATAATCCAGATGTGAATTTTGAAGGAATTATTATTAATGGGTATGCAGATTTACCTGATAAAATTGTACAAGATCAAAAGAATGCTAGAGCACATGCTGTTACATGGAATACGCAAGTAAAAAAACAGCTTTTAGATACATTGACAGACATTATTGAATATGATGCAAAATTTGACAATCATTACGGAACATTAGTAGAGGCGATTAATTCCGGGAATGGAGCTACTTTAAAGAAAGGGATTACAGATTTACGAGGTGAAATTCAACAAAACCAAGAGCATGCACAAAAATTAATACAAGAATTAACTAAGTTAAAAGAAGATATTGGACAAGATGTTAGATCATTTGGAAGCGATAAAGATCAGTTGCAGTCGATTTTAAAAAACCAAGGTGCTGATGTTGAGGCCGATCAAAAGCGTCTAAATGAAGTTTTAGGACAAGTAAACTATCAGAAAGACATAGAATCTAAAGGATTGACAATGGTAAAAGTGCCCTTTCTTCCCACATTGATTGCTGGTGGTATAATGATAGGTGATGCAAGAAGTAAATTAGGCTGGTTAGAGCCTGAATTAGCAAAATTACGTCAGACTGTAGATTATAAACTAACATTAAATCGTGTAGTTGGCGTTGCCTTTAATAATATTGATCAGATGCATAGCGCGATTGATAATGCTCTGAAATCTCTTACTTTTATGTACGACCAATGGAGTGATTTAGATCGTCAATATGGATCGGTTCTAGGGTTTATTGATAAGGCATCTGAAAAAGCTGATCAAAATAAATTTAAATTCTTACTACCTAACTTGAATGCAGCTAAAGACAGTTGGAAAACATTAAAAACAGATGCGGTTACATTAAAAGAAGGGATCAAAGAATTA
>NZ_JBFTMC010000217.1:0-2602 GCF_056396765.1 Bacillus sp. 05T22 | reverse complement strand
GAATTGGAGTTCCTGGAGAATTGTGTATTGGTGGCGATKGAGTAACTCGGGGATATTTAAATAGACCAGATTTAACAGAAGAAAAATTTGTAGAAAATCCATATATTCCTGAACAAAAGATGTATCGAACGGGAGACTTAGCGAGATGGACTTCAGATGGAAATATTGACTATCTTGGTCGAATAGATGAACAAGTAAAAATTCGAGGCTTCCGTATTGAGTTGGGTGAAATTGAAAGTAAACTCAGAGCGATACCTGAAGTGTCAGATGCTGTCGTGTTGGTCAAAGAAAATAACGGCTCAAAGATGATTTGCGGATACATTATAACAGAATCTTCTGTGGAAGCTGCGTACTTAAAGGAAGAACTAAGTAAAAATTCACCGGAATATATGATACCTGCTTGTTTTGTGCAATTGGAAGATTTCCCACGAACTCGAACTGGTAAATTAGATCGTAAGGCCTTACCGGACCCTAGTTTTACAGATTTAGAAGAATATATTGAACCTAGAAATGAGAGAGAAGAAGCTATTGTACAAGCCTTTAAAGATGTGTTGAATATTGATGGATTACTAGGAATCGATGCGAACTTCTTTTCATTAGGTGGAGACTCTATTAAGGCGATCCGTATTATTTCGAAGTTAAGAGAAAAAGGGTACAGCTTAAAAGTCCCAGATATTATGGATAAAAAAACACCTCGAAGAATAGGACAAGGTGTTCAAGTGGAAGAGGTAGTGTTGGAGATTAACCAATCGGAAGTTATGGGAGAGGTTCCGATGATTCCAATTCAAAAAGCGTTTATGAAGCATAAAGGAATAGATAAGCACCATTTTAACCAATCCGTTTTCTTACAAATCCCTACGGGATTAGCACTCCTGCCTTTGAAGCAAGCGTTAAGATCATTGGCAATCCATCATGATATGTTAAGAGCTACTTATAGAGACGGGAAACAAGTTATTCTACCTATAGCTGAAAGTGAATTAGTAACAGTAGAAAGCTATGATTACACCACGTTCCCATTGGAAAAAGCTTATTACATGGTTGATGAGCAGGCTACTAGAATTCAAGCTAGTATGGATTTGGAAAATGGTCCACTTTTAAAGGCTGGAATCTTTAGTCTAACAGATGGTGATTATCTCCTTTTGAGTATCCATCATTTAGTGGTAGATGGTGTCTCTTGGAGAATTTTGGTGGAGGATCTTAAATCGGCCTATGAAGCTGCTAAAAAAGGGAAGGAGATTAACTTTCCTCCTAAAACTCACTCTTTTAAGGAGTGGAGTTTAGCACTTCAATCTTATCGTGAAAGCTCTCAATTACAGTCTGAAGTGAATTATTGGCAGACAGTTGAGTCTAAAGTGAATGATGGGAAATTGTTATTGCCTGTAAAAGAAGGAGAGTTATACTTAGATCCTCAAAAAGTAAAAATGTCTTTATCTAAAAGAGAGACTGAGGACTTACTACAAAAAGCCAGCATGGCTTATTCAACTGAAATCAATGATTTACTATTAACGGCGGTTGGTCGTGCGGTGAACAAGATGACAGGTCAAACTTCTTTAGCTATTCATATGGAAGGTCATGGACGTGAAGCGATTGTGGATCATGTGGTCATTGATCGTACCGTCGGCTGGTTTACTAGTACGTATCCAGTTGTCTTAGAGGAACTTGGTGATTCCATCGGAACGGATATTAGTAAGACTAAAGAAAACTTACGGAGAATCCCTCATCATGGGATTGGATATGGCATTCTTAATAAATTGGGGGAGACCGTTCTTGAGGGAGTGGAACCGGATTTAACCTTTAATTATCTTGGAGAGTTTCAATTTAGTCAATCCGGAGAAGATTTTTCAGAGAGTAGTCTTTCACATGGAAGGGATGTTTCAGAAAAGGATACTTTCCATACCAAATTATCTTTAGATGGTGCAATCTCAGATAAAAAATTAAGTTTAGTTTTAAGTTTCAATGGTTCAGAGTACTTAAAAGAGGAGATGAATACTTTTATACAAGCAATCAAAGATGAATTACTAGAAGTAATTCACCATTGCTTGGGACAAAAAGAAACCATTCGGACACCTTTTGACCATGGAGAAGAATATTGGTCACTTGAAGAATACAACAAAGTTGTTCAAAAGTATGTGGAAAAGGGATATGAGATTGATCGCATTATCCCAATGACAGGGATGCAAGAAGGAATGTTGTATCACAAATTGCTAAATGAAGAGTCAAGTGAGTATGTTGTTCAAAGTGTGTATTCCGTTAGTGGCTTAAACTCTGTTGAGAATTTAAAATTGAGTTTGGACTTATTAAAAGAAAAGCACGGCGTGCTTGAAACCAGTATTGTGTATCAAAATGTAAGTGAACCAAGACAAGTTATGTTAAAGGGAAGAGCTATTGAATTTAATGAAATCGACCTTTCCAAATCAAAAAATCAAGAGAAGGAAAAAGACACCTTCTTAAAAGCAGATGTTCGAAGAGGTTTTGACTTAGAAAACGATAGTTTAATTCGTGTAGCTTTAATTCACTTAGAAAATGAACCATCTCAATTGGTGATTAGTTTCCATCATATCATTATGGATGGCTGGTGTAATCATTATGGATGGCTGGTGTA
>NZ_JBFTMC010000216.1:0-2636 GCF_056396765.1 Bacillus sp. 05T22 | reverse complement strand
GAAGAAAAGTCATTTGCAGTTAAGTCAGCAAAACCAGAGAATCGAACCTTTGCAATTTTGTCATGAATTACTCCATTGCAGTCTTTAGCAGCATATTCAATATTTTTACGAATAAAACCTTCTACAAACAATTTTGCTCTTGTTACTCGTAAATACCCTGTTCCATCAATTGGTTCATATTCAACAGGTACTAGTTTACATTGTTGTAAAAATACATCTTTTAATACTCTTTTAATTTCTACTGCTGGTGGATGAAGTGGGATATTTGCTTCTACTACAATTTGAAGTGTTCTTTCTGCTAATACAACAGGGATTTTAACTATTGGATTTCTTGTAAGGATAGGCGTTGCTGGAGTATCACTGAATGGAATTTGTGTTTCCGCTTTAACCTTACAATCTTTATGGTGATTGTTTTTGTTTTCTTGTTCACTCAATTAAAAAACCTCCGTTTATTTTTGTTTTTTGAGTGTTTCCATACCTACTTTAATATGATATTTAATATATCTATTTGTGTGCGGGCTTGTATAATAGTTATTTTTCTCATTTTGAAATAAGAAAAACTAAATTAGATTACTTAAAATTCATTGCACTATATTGAATAGGACAGCATATATTATAGTGTGGAACGAGCGTCGGACACTTGTTTTACACTTATATATAATTAAATAAATCTCCTTTTCTTATTATAGGGGTAGAAGGAGCAATCGTACCGTGAAGTGAAAAGCAACTTACATAAAATGTAATAACCCATTCGATTCCGCATGATTCAAGCAATGATTTTAATAGATATTTACCAAAAACCATAATTTTTGTAACTAATTCAATTATTATTAAGATGCCAGAATTTTCTTGCGCTGAGGGTTATTTTGACCAATAACGAGCCTTTTTGGATACTACCGATAACGAAAATTATGTAAATGAGCTGTCCAAATGGACGGCTTATTCTATTTTTTGGCTAACGTGTTTTTTTCCAAAATGCTGGCGGTATCCCATGCCCATCAATTTAAGAATTTTTACTACCCATTATTGTTAAAAACGTTATTCTTTCTAGATTAATAAGAAGGGATAACACACAAAAAGACACCCTCTCAGATGTCTTTTCTCATTATAGAAATATCTTAAAATAGATATCTGGTGTCATATATTCAATTTAAAAGACCTTTTGTTACATCATAACGCCATTATCGGCAAATTGATACCATTTTCCATTGATATTCTTCCATCCGGTGGCCATATATCCGTTGTTATCAAAGTAATACCAGTTACCTTCAATTTTTCTCCAATCCGTAGCCATAGAACCATCTTCCATAAAATAACGCCATACTGTATCGGCATCGGATCTACCAAAACTTATCCATTCCCCTGTAGACATAACCCCTTCATAACCAAAGTAATATTTCTTTTCATTAATAGTTTGTAACTTTAAAGACATACGTCCATCTTCATCTAAGTAATACCAATTCTCTTTATCTTGTATCCAGCCAGTTTTCATCGTGCCATCTTCATTTAAATAGTACCAATTACCCTTATCTTGTGCCCAACCTGTTTGCATCTTTCCACCAACAAAGTAATACCATCTTCCGTTATGGCTTAACCAGCCATTATGAGTAACTCCACTTTCATTAAAGTAATACCATTGATTATCAAATAAATGCCAACCCGTTGCCATTGACCCATCTTCAAGAAGATAGTTACCTGTGTGATGTTCTCCTAACCACATGTTCTTTAACATTATTCCAATCTCTCGATCTAAATAGTAACGCTTTCCATTATATTCAAGTAAACCATAGTGTATCTTTCCACCTTGGTGTACATAATACCACTCTCCATCATATTGAACCCAGCCCTCATTGGAGTACATTGCACCGTCTTTTCCTAATAAGTAGCCTGCATTTTTATCTTGAAAATGACCTGTTTTCATTTTTCCGCTTGCATCAAAGTAGTACCACTTTCCCCCATCTAGTAACCAACCAGTTTTCTTCATACCATGTTGGTCATAAAAATACCATGTACCTCCATCTTTTATCCAACCTGTTTGTTGCATTGTCTGTTCTGCTTTTGGAGCGTTCAGCTTCATATTATCTTGTTTTTCTGCATGTGATACCGCAGGAACGATAAACATTGTAGACATTAAAATTGGTAAAATAACTTTCTTCATTTTCCATATCCCCCAAATAATGAGTAATTTTAGTTTTTATTTCCACAAACAGAATTATATTATGATATTTAAATATAATCAATAGTTTTTGTAACAAAAATGTAATATTTTTCATCTGATAGAAACAATATCTATTAAATATTAATTTTAGTCATTTTTTTGTTACAGTGTTTTTAAACTTATTCTGGATGTGATTATGTTTTCTAGGAGTACCGCCACATCACCATCAAGTTAATATTTTGAAGTACACCCTAAACGAAAATTTTATGTCTTTTATAGCAACGAAGTTCATTTTTCTCGTTTTTGGGGTAACCTGTTCTGTTAGGTTGATGGGCATGTGGAGGTACCCCACATCCATCAACTTAAGGTATATTTTTATACAAAATGGGGTCTTTTCACGTAATATTTTATTATCGTTTATAGATGTTATAAAAGTAGGCATATCAAATAAACCCTGACGGGTTTGAATTTTTTTACT
>NZ_JBFTMC010000215.1:0-2680 GCF_056396765.1 Bacillus sp. 05T22 | reverse complement strand
AATAGTGATAGGTAAGGTTTTGACGTTATCTCCACCTTTTCCCCCACTTCACACCATACGTGAGACTTTCACCTCATACGGCGTTCCATCTAATTCAATTGACCAACTTTTGTATTGAAGGAAAGATAGGATGTCGACGCGCTGATATTCTCAGCTTGTCAAACATCAATTTCTTCTCTTCAATAATGTTGTACTTATTTAAGATTGATTTTGCCTTATCTGAATCATCGCTATGAATTGCTAAGTGTATGTCTTCAAGTACAATTACCAAATTCTCATAGTTGTCCTGTCCCCCAAATTCCAACGGAATTTTATGGTGACAGTGCCAACCTACTAATCCGACTTCTTGTTTCGTAATTGCACATTTTCCATACTGTGCAATAAACTTTGCAATTCTGTTATCGTTGTATTCTACTGTTCGATGCTTCATATAAAAACGCTGTACATGTCGGAGTGTCTCCCTATCTACGGCTTTTAACGTATCATGTATTTTCTCTCTACCTTCTTTTGTATAATTTGAGATAGACTGAGTAAAATTTCTAGCCGGTTTATGCTTCTGCGCATGGATAGGTAGTAATACAATGTCTTTGATTTTATACAATTTAGGATTGTATCGTTTATATCTTTTCCTTAAGACAGTCGACATGTCACTCTTAGTGGCTTTTTTCCAATCTCGCCTCAGTCGATTATAGAGTGTTCTTATGAGATGGCAACTCATGTGATCTAAATCGTGATTAATATGTGTCGCGGCCGAATAATAATTTTGTATCCCCATTACAGTCGTGTTAAATCGCCATACTGATTCTGGTGTCTGCTCTTTGCTTATATCTTTAACAGCCTGTTTCAGCTTGCTATACGCATGTTTTCTGGCTTTTACACACATTCTGCTATGAGCCACATGTTTGTTTCCTTTCCTATTTGCCTTAACTGTAAACCCTAAAAAGTGACTCGCTTTTTTCCTCAAATTTATAATCTTTGATTTTTCAAGGCTAATATCCAGGTGTAGGCGTGTTCTAAGAAAGTCTTTTGTTGCTTCAAACATTTTTAAAGCCGTTACATAATCACGACATAATATTTTTGCATCGTCTGCATATCGAATTAAGAAACATTCCTTTAATTTGCTTTTCTTTAGCGCTCGATATTTTTCACTATTTCCCTTATATGGATGTGAGGTCTTTATCGTTTCCCATTGGTTACTTACCCACCAATCTAATTCGTTGAGTACGATATTAGATAGCAGCGGACTTAGTATTCCTCCTTGCGGAGTACCTTTTTGAGGAACACCCTCATTTACAATTTCTGCTTTCAGTAGTCTTGAAATGATAGAAAGTAATTTCTTATCTCGTATACCTATCGTCCACAATTGCTTTAGAAGTTTTCCATGATGCACATTGTCAAAGAAACCTTTAATGTCTATATCCACACAGTAGTGAAATCCGTTTCCTTTTCTATTTACTAAAGATTTCATTCTCGCTAGTGCATGATGTGTACTTCGGTTAGGACGAAAACCGTAACTATGGTTATGAAATTTCGCTTCACATATTGGTTCCAATATTTGCAATACACATTGCTGAAATAATCTGTCCCATATGGTTGGTATCCCTAAAGGTCTACGGTCTCCATTTGGTTTTGGTATAAATACTCGTCTTACAGATTGTGGTTCATACCAACCAAACATCGTTTTTACTTTTTCTATCACTTCATCCGTTGAAAGCATTTTAATATCATTAATTGTCATTCCATCTGTTCCAGCTGTCAGACTTCCCATATTTCTTTTTATATTTCGATATGCTAAACGTATGTTTTCATCCATCTTCATAAGCTCTATTAATTTATAAAAGTTGTTACCGTTTTGACTTTGCTGATACAAGTCATCTAGTGTAGACTGCATATCATAATATTCAGCGTGTCTAAGCTTTTCAGTTTTCTTTATAAGTCGGTTCTCCTTTCAGAGTTTACCTTTTTTAGTCTCACAAGAACCTTATAATTCGACTGCGTAGCTTTTTGAAACGGTTGGTCAATCTTTCATCAGATTAATGGCTATCCCTCTGCAATGTTTCCATTGCTTCACTGGTACTATGCCATCACTCTCACCACCATAAATGAAGGTTATACGTTTGCTAATCTCACAAATGCCTTCCCTTCAAACACTTCCTCGAAGATAAGTTCTCCATGTTGGTGGCTTTCCACGTTCCATTATTTCTATCTATGCATAGCACTTTTAGGGTTCTCCTTTAAGCCTGCTGACTTGATGTCGCCTATAACGACATATGGACTTTCATAACAACTATTTTTACTCATCCACATCAGCACCACGCTCGTGGCACACACATTTCTATGTGTCAACGTTCTAGACCCGTACATTCGGAGATTCGTCAGATTCTGCCTACCCGTTGGTTTTGTTGAATCCATTCTACCCATGAGTGCTTTTTAGACTCCCGGCCTATAGGCTACACCATCCACCGCTGGACAGCTTTCGTAGTATCTAGATACTTTACGGTAGCTCTCGGCCGACTTCACCGAGCTTCACACAACTACAGGCTTATCTTCTGTATGCTGCATGTCGGAGTATCAGAGGAAGCCCTTCAAGGCGTTACCCTATCATTTGACTTCTCGAAATAATAGTTCTGCTGAATATTTAATCAGCGCCTAACCTTTTTAGTTAGGAACGTGTCACACA
>NZ_JBFTMC010000214.1:0-2696 GCF_056396765.1 Bacillus sp. 05T22 | reverse complement strand
GCTATTAGCAACTGTTATGTACCAATTATTTGGGACAAGCGGTAATATTTTGCTAAGTGTCGCAATTATATTTGCTTGCTTAACGACAGCTATTGGTGTAGTCAGTGCATTTGCCAACTATTTCACAACCGTATTAACAAATGTTTCTTATAAAAAGCTTGTATTATATGTTTGTATTTTTAGCTTTATTGTTTCCAATCTAGGACTCAGCTTATTAATCAAAATTACGTTACCTGTGTTAATCATTCTTTATCCAATTACAATCATCTTAATTTTTGTATCATTTATTGATAAATATACAAAGCGTAAACCATCTGTATACATCGGTGCAATGATCGCTGCATTCATCATTAGCTGTATTCATGCTCTTGATAATATGGGAATGATGCCAGCTGCTATTACATCTATTGCAAGCACAATTCCTTTGTATAAATTGGGAATCGGTTGGATTGTCCCAGCAATTATTGGGGGTATTGTCGGATACTTTATCCCGCAAGCACAAATGGAAGGTGAAGTTTCTACTAAATAAAAAGAAGCAAGCATTACACAAAATGCTTGCTTCTTTTTCATTTTCTATCACTTAATACAATGTTTGTATAAGAACGAACGGTTAACATGTAATAACAGTTTCCTAGGCTCTTTACATCGTATGTTTAAATGTAAATAACTCTTCTTTAGGAAGTGAAATAGACTTTACTTCTTCTACTTCTTCGTCTTTGTTCATTTCTCCTAACCTTACTTTTGCTATCGCATCCTCTATACTTCTTACAATCATATTCCCTGAGAAGATAGTGAGTCCAAAAAAAGTAATTGGTACGAGCGGGATCCATGGATGCACTGATAGAGAGCGAAAGTATACACCTATTAAACCAGACCATTCATGCGTATAAGAATCTAGTTCTTTTATCATACCTCCAAACCCTACGGTCCCTCCAAAAAACACTTCAAGTAATCCTAGATGTAGAAAGATAATAAGTGTTTGAATAAATTGTTGCATCAATACAAGTACAAACGTCATATATAAGTGTGGAAACAGATGTTTCACAACAATACGCCTTCTACTTCCGCCTAATATACGAGCAGCATCTATAAACTCTTCCTTTTGTAATTTCCGCACTTCATTTGCAACATAAAGAGAAATTGTCGGAACCGCCAGAGCAACAAGCAATATGACTTGAAATGATGCTCTCTCAAAGAAACTAGTCGTCTCTTCTCCATTCACAAAACTAGTTGCAAACTGAAGAAAGAAATATGCAATCATAACAGTTGGAATAACTGTAAAGCTATCAAAAAACGCTTCAATTTTTGAAAACCCTCTTTTTACATAAGTTCCTAATATAACACCAAAAAAGACACCTAAAACCACCCGCATCATCGCAATAAAAGCGGATATACCAATAGTCCACTTCGCCCCTTCAATGACTAAATGTAAAAGATCATAACCTTTTCGATCTGTTCCTAATAAAAATTTTGATGAAGGCGAAAATGGTGGAGCTTCTACATTTCCTTGCGCGTCATATTGCAGCGAAACTTGGCGAATATGCCCTCCATTCCACAATGTATTCCCAATGCTAAGTCCAACTAACACGACAAGAAATAAAATACTAAACCAAAACTTTTTATCACGCTTTATATATTTCCACATCTCTTACGCCCTCTCTTTCATCGCATCTGGAACGAAATAATGAAATGACTTAAATAGAACAAAGATCGGGATATAAATAAGTAAGATGCTCATTGTAAAAACTTCAATCGGTTGATAATTTTTAATGAATACAAAAATACCATGTGTGTTAAAAAGCCATTCTATAATATACAAATTTGATAACATAAACCAAATATTTGTTTTCGCAAAAAACAATGTACTAAGCAACACATTCCGCAATACATGACGATTTAAAATATAGAAACGATCAAACCCTTTCGCCCGTGCAAATAAAACATAATCCTTTTCTAATTCTGTTTCAAAGCGAAGTAGTAACAACTTTACAAACATAATCGTAGTGGGAATACTTAAACAAATAATAGGTAAACCCCGAATGGATTCTCCACTTAACGCAGCAATTTTGACAGGTAAAAACCCTGTCTTTTGAAAAAACCATACGACAAGAATTTGCGATCCGATAATAAGAAGAATGTCTGGGATGGACTCAAGAAAAAGCAGAAATGTTTTAATGCGCCGCTGTATATGCGAACGACTTCTCATCATCATATATACAATGCAGAAAGCTATACATAATGAAATAAAAAATGAAGCTAAAAAAATAATCATCGTTTCTTTATAATGAATAAATAATTGTGGAAATAACGGTCGATTCATCCCATACGTTAAGTTTGGAACATCTATCAGTTTCATAACTGACATCTTTAAAGCCTGTACATACTGTGAAAAATTAATATGTAATCCTTCGAATAGTTTTGGAAGAGCACCTAAACAAATAATACCAATAACAGAAAGAATAAATTGCACTGTAATCTCTATTCCATTTGAAATCACCTTTCTTGTCATTTTCCCCCTTCTCTCTATACAAATTTCCATTCTATTGATACTCCGCTTTATTTTATAAATAATTTTCAGAATTGTAAATATTTTCTGCGAAAAAAGAATCACTAGATTATGATCCCAGTGATTCTTTATGCACGCGTTTTTCATTTCTAACAAATGGCATATACAATAATAAGCACCCTATAAACGC
>NZ_JBFTMC010000213.1:0-2793 GCF_056396765.1 Bacillus sp. 05T22 | reverse complement strand
CTTCTAACTCTTCTACTTGCTGCATTGTATCTCCTTTTATTAAAGAAAAATCTGTTGTATCCTCAGTCTCTTCTTTAAAAAATTCATTACTATATTCTTTTTCCACTACAATCACCTCTACCTGCTAGTGTAGGGATGATTGTCCAATTTTATTCATTTTTTGTCCGATTTCCTCAGAATTTGTTCTAAATTATGTATAGGAGAAAAGGACAGAATTGATATTCTGTCCTTACTTATTAAAATAACTATGATGAATCGTTAAATTATATACATTTTCAAAGTCACGATCTTGAAGATTGTTCTTTTGACCATCAATAACAATGCAAACATCTTTTACGATTTTCGCTGGTATGATGCCGACATTTTCAACTTGCACCGCCTTTTGTTCATTTAACTGCTCTATATACTCTAAAGGTACTGTAATACTAAATTGAGAGCGGATGCCACGGAAATTTGTATTTAATTCATCTTCTGTCACAAATACCACAATCTTCGCCCCAATTTTTTCTGCATACGTATCAAGAAATACATTTAAACTTTGTGCATATTCTGTTTCAGTTTGCCACTCCATCGTACCAAATGCTGCTGGGTTTACATTTTGAATAATTGTTGTGTAGATCTCACCTCGTGCTTTCGAAGCAATTAATGATCGTTTAATAGATTGAACGGTCTTTCCGATATCACTAAATTTTGCACCCCATATTTCAGAAATGTTTGGAGTTAAAATAAATGCAATATCAACAAATACCACCATTGCAACGAACATCAAAATATTTTTCCAGAGGGTTAAATCAATACCTTTCATCATGAAATAAATTGTGACTGATGTAATAAACACACCATACCATGTTTTTCGAATAAATTGCTTTTTCTCTTCGTACAATTCTTCATTTCTCCAGTAAAAGAAAATAAGAAATAAAAAGACTAGTACGAGAAAAAACAAACCAATTCGAATGTTAGAGACTGTCAATCACATCACCCTCCATTCAAAAACTTCTCACGATATCATTACATGCTCAACTTTCTCTCATTATGACAAAAGACATGGACAACCTTCTAAAGTTAGCTGCATTGCATATACATGAGAAGGAAGCCACATCTTTTATAATGAATCTACATTTTATATGTAGACAAGCATACATTTCAAATTTTCACAAATATTTTTTATCAGGATATATGTTTCGGAATCACACCTTCCGGAACTTCACCATCCATACTTAAATAGTAATGACGAATTGGGCGTAAATTTTCATCTAGTTCATATACGAGTGGTATACTCGTCGGAATATTTAATGATACAACACCATCATCCGATAGATTATCTAAATATTTTACAAGAGAGCGAATCGTATTTCCATGCGATGAGATAATTACCTTTTGTCCAGATTGTAACATCGGTGCAATTTCATTATGCCAAAAGTCCAATACTCTTTGTTCCGTATCCTCTAAGCACTCAGTAAGTGGAAACTCCCCTTTTTTCAACAACTTATATCTTGGATCATCAGCTTCATACCTTGGATCATCTTCAGTAAGTGCTGGCGGTCTTACATCAGTACTTCTTCTCCATATATGAACTTGCTCATCACCATATTTCTTTGCTGTCTCATCCTTATTTAATCCTTGCAATGCTCCATAATGTCTTTCATTTAACTTCCATGATTTATGTACAGGAACCCATGCAAGATCCATTTCATGTAGAATAATCCACAACGTTCGAATTGCCCGTTTTAAAACAGACGTATACGCAAAATCAAACGTATATCCATTGTTTTTTAAAATTGCACCTGCTTCTCTTGCTTCATTTAATCCATTTTTTGATAAGTCTACATCTGTCCATCCTGTAAATCTGTTTTCAAGATTCCATAAACTTTGTCCGTGACGAATGAGTACAAGTTTTATCATAATAATCCCCTTCCGGAAATGAAAATTTAAATTTTGCAATGCGTACACGTAATAAAGTATCTGGTAATGTTAATTTTTTATCCATTTATTCTATGATTTATCCATAGTTGCCAAAATACATGGATAAAATCGGTTCTTTTTCAAACTCTAAAAACAGACGAATGATTTATTTACTCATTTTAATCAACTGGTTCTTCACGCTTAGATAACCATGCATCAAAACCTAAACGGCTATTTGCTAGTTCGGTCATCACTTGATGCCAGTTTTCTTCACATGTTTCACCAAATGTTGAAAAAATACTTCCCATTTGTTTTCTTTGCACATCGCTTAACTTTCTCTCTAGTTCTGCTCCTTCTTTTGTTAGGACAAGCTGTTTCACACGACGATCGTGTTCTGCTTCATTGCTTTCAATAAGCCCTTTTTCAAGAAGCTGACGGAGTGGTCCGTGAAGAGCTTGTTTACTTATTTCTAACAGAGATAACAATTCATTTATACTAAGCCCTGGAAAACGAGCAATAAAAAATAAGATTCGATGATGCACTCGCTGTATACCATACTCTTTTATAATTTCATCTGGTTTTTCTGTAAATGTTTTATATGCAAAATAAAACAATGCAAGTGCTTGGTTCATTTGTTCTTCTTTATGTTGTGTCATCTACTTTCCCCCTATATGTAAATTATACCACAATTTATATATAGAATATGAAATCAACCGCTTTGACTTAATAAAGGAGACCTTACGTGAACTACCCGCCACTTAACGCTCTTACGAGCTGTTTGAAGTGGGGGCTTCTCGGTTAGTCGTTACTTTTATTAGCTAACGAATTAGTCGTAAGACCACGAGCTATCTCCCATGTTCCATAGGTTCTTTGATATGATTTATGATCATG
>NZ_JBFTMC010000212.1:0-2975 GCF_056396765.1 Bacillus sp. 05T22 | reverse complement strand
AGGTTATATCACGAAGAAATATTAATATCCATTTATTGAGGAGAACATGTTATGAATGAAATTTATATATTATTAATTGGACAGGTCATTGTATTTGTTGTAGGTGCGGTTTATGCAATAGCACAGACAAAGCAAACGGGAGAAAATGAGCCTTTACCATTATTGATTCGTCTTATTCTTAGTTTTTCTTTAACTGGTGGTGCGATCTGGATTTGGTTACAAGATCCATCTGTAGAGTATCGTCAGTGGGCTGCAATTGGTATGACTTTATCTACGCTTGGTGATTTATTTATGGCAGGAATCATTCCATTTGGACATCGGTTAATCGGCGGTATGGTTACCTTTGCAATTGCGCATTGTTTTTATGTAACAGCATTTTTGCAAACAGGTATCTCATGGAATGGGTTCTGGATTGGGTTAGTAGCATACGGTTTATTTTTAATAATTGGTTGGTTCTTTTTTATTCGCAATCAAAAACAAGATAGGCTGTTTACAATTGGTGCGCTCGTATATGGTTTATGGGTTGGGGGAATGGCGTGTTTTGCATTTGCATTATACTATGCAAACAACGAAATGTGGTGGATTCCAGCGCTTGGTGGATTGTTATTTGTGATTTCTGATTTTATTATTGGTGTAACGGATATTGGTGGTCGCAAAGTAAAGTATGATCCACTTTGGATCTGGGTAACATATGTTGCTGCACAGATGTGTATTGTATATGTTGGAATATAAAAGAGGATATCTCTAAAAGTAGCTATTTAGCTACTTTTGGGATATCCTCTTTTTTGATTATATATTATGCTACGATGTTCTTTTGCTGTAAAGCGGAAAGACTATATTCGTCAGCCGCTTTATAACCTTGAGATAATAGCTCATTAATGTATATTTTGTTATAAATATAGCAGAAAACTAAATTAGAAAATCTGAATGTAAAAGCACTTGCAATTAAGATAATTAAAAACCATTTTCAACCCCCACTGATTAAAGTTTCACTTTATAAAATTTTATAGGTTTTATCTTATTCTTTCGGAATTTTGTGGAAATTAATAGTAGAAACTATCTATAATAAATGTAACAAAGGGAGAGGAATGAGAGATGGAAAATGAAAAAGAAAAGTCGCTTTCGTGAGCTTTTTGAAATACTAGCTATTGCGTGTTTGTTGTTTTTTTTAGTGAAAATTTTTGTGTTTTTTCCAACAACTGTGCAGGGAGCATCTATGAGGCCAACATTGCAAGATGGGGATAAAGTAATTATTAATAAGTTAGCAAAGAGATTTGAAACCTATGAGCGTGAAGATATTATTGTAGTAAAGACTGATAATTTTTATGTAAAGAGAATTATTGGGTTGCCAGGAGATGTAATTGAGATGAAAAATGATCAATTATACGTAAATCATCAAGTGCAAAGTGAACCTTATTTAGATAAAAATAAAAAACAAGCGAAACAACTTCTTATTAATTTAACTGAAGACTTTGGTCCTATTACGATTCCGAAAAATAAAATTTTTGTCATGGGAGATAATCGTTTAGTGAGTAGAGATAGCCGTAACGGCTTAGGACTGATTCATAAAACAGAAGTGCTTGGCACATTAACTGCAATCTATTATCCGTTTGATCATATGAAAATTGTGAACTAGAAAGAAGGGACAATATGGAGGATATTATTGGACACATTCTAGTAGGAGTTGGTCGCGCAGCAATTGCATTAGGTGAAATATGTGTTGATGCAGGTAAAGGGATTGTAAGAGGGACTGTTAGTATTATAAGAGTCGCTGGAGACTTTATGTTAGATGAAGTGGTAGAGCATGCATTAGAAAGATTAGCGGAACGAGAAGAACGGAAAAAGAAAAGAGTGCAGCGACACATAGAAAAACTGAAGCGGTATACATGGTTCAAGGGTTTATATGAGGATAAGCGCTGCCAGGAAATTTTAAATTATAATAAAGCATGCAGGGATGTATTAAGCAAACGTCGTTATATACATAAGTTAATTCATAAAGAAGATGAAAGAAAGAAATTCATTAAGCGTGTGAAAATTGATGCAAAGGTTAATGATGTTATTTGGGACATGTGAAATAGAATATAAGTAAAAAACCAAGCAATTGTTACAATTTGCTTGGTTTTTTGTATTTACCTAAATTGTAGGTGCCTCGTTCGTTGCTATTTTCAAAGAAGGGGCTTCATCGTTTTTTTCATTTAGCATGAATTTGTACTGCAATAACTGTAATTTAAACAGTGTTAAAGGATCATGATATGTTTCTGGATTTGTTCTTAGTTTCGTTAATGCATTTTCATCCTCATTTATTTCGAGATGTGCAGCTTCCACAGTTTGCTTTAATATGCTAAGAGGTTCTTTAAAGAACATCATAATATCACGTTCTAATGCACTTTCGAATAATTCAAATTGAAGGAAGAACTGTTCAGAAATAGTTGTTGTTACATCTGTATAGTCTTCGGTCTCGATATAATTTTTATATTTGTTGTAAAGCATGGATTGATTTTTCTGCATGTTACCGAATAGCTTTCCAGCACTTTTTAATAGAAATTGTGTTGGTGTAAAGCGTAGTAAAATATTTACATCATCAACTTTGATTCGGTTTGTCATCCTTGCAACATCGCGGCGCCAATCATCAAGTAGCTGGAAATCGCATGGTAGTTTCATACGTTCTTCTTCGTATAATTTATTAAATGTTTCACTCATTTCATCTAAATAAGATTGACTTTGAATAAATTCATTATGGACTTTTTCAATCCATTCTTGAATAGATTGAGTAAACTTAGGTAATATCATTTGTTGTAAATGTTTTTGAATTCTTTCATTCATTGCTGCATTTAATTCTTCAGGAACTTGTTTAAAGTCACTATCTTCATGAACTAAATCGGAACAGCTCTGCAATAATTCAGGAATTTGATCATGAAGATCATGTATAATTTCATCTTTCGTTAAACGATATGAGTCTGTAATAGAGCGAGTCC
>NZ_JBFTMC010000211.1:2500-4605 GCF_056396765.1 Bacillus sp. 05T22 | reverse complement strand
ACGGGATCGAACCGCCGACCCCCTGCTTGTAAGGCAGGTGCTCTCCCAGCTGAGCTAATCCTCCAAAAGTGGTGACCCGTACGGGATTCGAACCCGTGTTACCGCCGTGAAAGGGCGGTGTCTTAACCACTTGACCAACGGGCCAAAAAGTTTTAATACCGTTCGCAAGCTTCCAACCGGGCTTGAACCGGTGACCTCTTCCTTACCATGGAAGTGCTCTACCAGCTGAGCTATGGAAGCATAATGGCTCCGCAGGTAGGACTCGAACCTACGACCGATCGGTTAACAGCCGATAGCTCTACCACTGAGCTACTGCGGAATAATATTGCCTGGCAACGTCCTACTCTCACAGGGACAAGGTCCCAACTACCATCGGCGCTAGAGAGCTTAACTTCCGTGTTCGGTATGGGTTGCTTCATATTATATGGTTAAGTCCTCGATCTATTAGTATTCGTCAGCTCCACATGTCACCATGCTTCCACCTCGAACCTATCAACCTGATCATCTTTCAGGGATCTTACTAGCTTACGCTATGGGAAATCTCATCTTGAGGGGGGCTTCATGCTTAGATGCTTTCAGCACTTATCCCTTCCGCACATAGCTACCCAGCTATGCCCTTGGCAGAACAACTGGTACACCAGCGGTGCGTCCATCCCGGTCCTCTCGTACTAAGGACAGCTCCTCTCAAATTTCCTACGCCCACGACGGATAGGGACCGAACTGTCTCACGACGTTCTGAACCCAGCTCGCGTACCGCTTTAATGGGCGAACAGCCCAACCCTTGGGACCGACTACAGCCCCAGGATGCGATGAGCCGACATCGAGGTGCCAAACCTCCCCGTCGATGTGGACTCTTGGGGGAGATAAGCCTGTTATCCCCGGGGTAGCTTTTATCCGTTGAGCGATGGCCCTTCCATGCGGAACCACCGGATCACTAAGCCCGACTTTCGTCCCTGCTCGACTTGTAGGTCTCGCAGTCAAGCTCCCTTATGCCTTTGCACTCTACGAATGATTTCCAACCATTCTGAGGGAACCTTTGGGCGCCTCCGTTACACTTTAGGAGGCGACCGCCCCAGTCAAACTGCCCACCTGACACTGTCTCCCGGGTCGATAAGACCCGTAGGTTAGAATTTCAATACAGTCAGGGCGGTATCCCACCAGCGCCTCCACCGAAGCTAGCGCTCCGGCTTCAAAGGCTCCCGCCTATCCTGTACAAACTGTACCAAAATTCAATATCAGGCTACAGTAAAGCTCCACGGGGTCTTTCCGTCCTGTCGCGGGTAACCTGCATCTTCACAGGTACTATAATTTCACCGAGTCTCTGGTTGAGACAGTGCCCAAATCGTTACACCTTTCGTGCGGGTCGGAACTTACCCGACAAGGAATTTCGCTACCTTAGGACCGTTATAGTTACGGCCGCCGTTTACTGGGGCTTCAGTTCAGAGCTTCGCTTACGCTAACCCCTCTCCTTAACCTTCCAGCACCGGGCAGGTGTCAGCCCCTATACTTCGCCTTACGGCTTCGCAGAGACCTGTGTTTTTGCTAAACAGTCGCTTGGGCCTATTCACTGCGGCTTTCCGTTAAGAAAGCACCCCTTCTCCCGAAGTTACGGGGTCATTTTGCCGAGTTCCTTAACCAGAGTTCTCTCGCACACCTTAGGATTCTCTCCTCGCCTACCTGTGTCGGTTTGCGGTACAGGCACCTTTTATCTCGCTAGAAGCTTTTCTTGGCAGCGGGGAATCAAAGACTTCGCTCCATAAGGAGCTTCCCCATCACAGCTCAGCCTTCACGATAAGCGGATTTGCCTACTTATCAGCCTAACTGCTTGGACGTGCACAACCAATCGCACGCTTCTTCTATCCTTCTGCGTCCCTCCATTGCTCAAACGATAAAGAGGTGGTACAGGAATATCAACCTGTTGTCCATCGCCTACGCCTGTCGGCCTCGGCTTAGGTCCTGACTAACCCTGAGCGGACGAGCCTTCCTCAGGAAACCTTAGGCATTCGGTGGACGGGATTCTCACCCGTCTTTCGCTACTCATACCGGCATTCTCACTTCTAAGCGCTCCACCAGTCCTTACGGTCTGACTTCACTGCCCTTAGAAC
>NZ_JBFTMC010000210.1:0-3033 GCF_056396765.1 Bacillus sp. 05T22 | reverse complement strand
CTTGCATGGGAATGGTGGAGAACAATTATTAATGAACAAAATGTTCCATTAACAAATGAAATGAAAGTTTCAATTGGAGGAACAACATTATATCCAAGTGCTAATATTAGTCATTAATTAAAGCCTAATATATGTCCGAAGCGCCCTGTTTACAGGGCGCTTTTTTACTTGGTCGCAAGTATATCGGCGTTTTTTTAAATATATCATACTCATCTAATTGGAGAGTCAACATGCTATTTTAAGTAAAGAAAAAACGCCCAAAAAGGCGGTTTACTTTTATATTGGGGTAGCACGCACATTTTAACCTTTTTATACGCTAAGGGATTCTCAAAACTCAATATTGCCTATTTCAATTGAGACTTTGATTTAGAGATGGGTTTTGAGACATATTTAAAGTTATTTTTAGCATATTCTAGGTTCAATTTCATTTGTCTCAAATACCRAGGTTTCTGAGACTTTTTTATTTATTATCTGCTGTTCCATAAACAATGTTTTAGATTATAAAATAGGGTACTAAGCTTTCGGTATGAAAGCATACATCCCTGAATCATAATTTTTATGGAAGTGAAAACGGAAGCCCTAAAGTAGTAACTTTATAATAAATAAAATTTACTCTTTATGTTTTGTTAGACCTTCTGATAAACATTCGATCATCTTTTTCATCATCTTCGAAAAAGTCGGTTCTCCAATCTCTTGTCGATGTAATGGAATAAGTATGGTTGTTCGAAAAAGGCCAATAAGTACTTCGGGATCATCTTCCGTAACACCTTTTTTCTGTAAAAATTTCACAAATTCCAAAGAACTATTTAAATCTTCCTTTGCATGTTTATCTAGAAGTTCCTTAGGAAGTCTTTTCACAATTCGATCATATTCACCTCTTTGATAAAGACTTTGTAAAAATGGGTTTTGTTCTATAGTTTTAAAAGATAATTCAAAGAAACGAATTAAAAGTTCTTTTGGAGGTAGAGACTCACACATAATTTCTGAAATAATTGTATTTTTTACTTCTTCCTCTTTTCGCAATACTGCGTAAAACAACTCTTCTTTTGATGAATAATATGAATAAAAAGAACCCTTTGCGATTCCACATGCATTTACTATGTCATCAATACTAGTTTTAGAGAATCCATATTGAATAAACAGTTCTTTACTCTTAAAGAGAAGATTCTCATGTATCTGTTTTCTCTGCTCAGATGAAATTCTTGCCATAATGTATCCCCGCCTGTTTTTATTTGACTATTTATAGACATTTAGTCAAATATCTGATAGGTTTATTTTATTGAATTATTTGCATTTTGTAAATACATAAATGTTAGCTGTGATAAAAGGTCAGATTATACTAAATAAAGGGGAAAAGACATGGCAACAAAAAATAATATATTAATTCATGGATTTGTTGCACCGGGATTTGAACTGGTAAAGGATGAGTTCATTAGAAACTTTAGTGAGAGAGGGGAAGTTGGAGCGGCCTTTTCTGTATACATTAATAATGAAGCAGTCGTTGATTTATGGGGTGGATATCGAGATCGACAAACTCGTGCGGAATGGGAAAAAGATACACTTGTTCAAGTGTTTTCAGCTACAAAAGGTTTTGCTGCATTGGCTTTAAGTTTAGCGCATTCTAGAGGCTACATTAACTATGATGAAAAAGTGTGTTCATATTGGCCTGAGTTTGCTCAGAATGGAAAAGACAAAATAACCGTTAGACAGCTTCTAGCACATCAAGCTGGATTGTCACCTCTCAATGAACTTAAAATTGATATGTTAGAAGATTTAGATACCCCTCGTCTATCAAATTCCCTTGCTGCAAGCAAACCTGCTTGGGAGGTTGGGAAAATTCAAGGCTATCATGCCTGGACAATTGGAACCTTAATTGGAGAACTGATTAAAAGAACAGATCCTAAACATCGGACCCTAAAAGATTTCTTTCAAGAAGAAATAGCAGAACCACTAAAAGCAGAGTTTTATATTGGTCTTCCTAAAGATATTTCTGAAGAGAAAATAACAACTATTGAAGGAATAAATCACCCCATTCAGTTACTTAAGGGGATGACAAAGCTACCTATAAAAATGTTACTTGGTTTTCTTAATACAAAGTCATTAGTAGCTAGAAGTTTAGTAGATCCAAAAAAATTCGTAGCAAATGATAATTTTAATCATCGTCCTATTTTATCTATAGAATTCCCTTCAGGAAATGGTGTGGGGCAAGTAAGAGCAATGGCAAAAATTTATGGTGCTTTTGCTAGTGGTGCAAAAACTCTCGGATTAAGGGAAGAAACAATAAATGAATTAAGGAAAAGAGCTATCCCTCCGACATCAGGGTATTATGATTATGTGAATTGTATAAACATAGCCTATTCTTTGGGATTTTGGAAACACTTTTCAGATATGAAATTCGGGCGAAGTGAAAGCTCTTTTGGTCACCCAGGCGCAGGAGGATCATTCTGTTTTGCCGATCCAGATGAAAAGTTAGGTTATGCTTATGCGATGAACAAACATGGATTTGGCATGGCCAATGAACCAAGAGAACTTGCACTAAGAAAATCCTTATACAGTTGCCTCTGAAAAAATAAAAATACGTGAAAATAGTTAGGGATATTTTCATTTTGTACGGTTGTTGGCTATGAATAGTGGAATAAATATTAAGTATTCAACAGTTTAAATAGAGCGAGGCATCTTTTTATTTTAAGAAAAAAGATGCCTCGCTTTATGCCGAAATTCGCTTAGCGTATATTTTCGTTAAAATGTGGGCGGTACGCCTATATACATTGATACCGCTAAGTCGTTTACTACGAGCAGAATACTTCATTCCTTTCTTTTTTTCTCTTACAGTTTGATCTTGTAATCGTTTTTGTTGTTGTTCTTTTGTTAGTCGATGAACAAACACACGAGTTGGGACTTTATCAGTCATTCCTACATAAGCGTTGGATATTTCACATGTTTGTCCTGGTTGAAGAGAGTTCATTAAAACCTCCATATCTATCTGGATATACTCTGTACCTTTCTTGATTCTGCCATCTTGAAAATAATCAG
>NZ_JBFTMC010000209.1:0-3090 GCF_056396765.1 Bacillus sp. 05T22 | reverse complement strand
CCCCCTATATCATGATATCTCCTCTCAATCTATCATGATATGGAAGTTATTTGGTAAAAAAGTGTTCAATCTTGGTTGTCGGAAACTGTCTACTTTAGTTTAGCAGTCACAAATATATAAACTGATAATATATTTGACATTATAAATGTGATTCACTTAAACAAACAGGTGCTTTATTTCAATAAGAATTAAACAACTTTATTAATGATTTTTGAGTACAAATACCTTTAAATGTATAGAAATTAAACAACTTTAAAGAGCCTTACCACACACTAGATTGTAGCAAGGCTCTTCATAATTCTCGGTATCGGAAGTTAAACAGAAAATAATATATATAGTCTCGTAAAAGTTTTTTGTGTCATTATATTTCAAGTGTTTGCGATTTAACTTTTGTGCATTTCCAGTATGTCTTCGATCCGTTATTTCTTAAAATACCATTTGGAGGTACTTGTTTTAGTATTAGTAGGAGTGTAAGCATATCTACTGATGATGCCATTGAGTTCAACAGTATTAACCATTTTAAAGTTGTTGTCAATGCACCGAAAACACTTAATAGAAGCGGTGTTAGGATTGAAATGATAAAAAAAGGGGCGATTGTAATAAGTACAAATCTTGGTTTTGAAATCTCTTCTTCTGTTGCAACAAATCCTCCAAAGAAAGTGAGTCCAATCCATGTTTTTTCTGATTTAATGAAATTAGGGATAAAGATTAAATGAATTAACTCGTGAAGGATTACAAGAAAAATAATGAAAAGTAGGGATACTAAGTCGATGGTTATGAATACCCCCTCTGTTGTTAATCCAAACTCACGTAAAGATATATCGGAAAAAATATTGATCATCCCTATCGAAATGAGTGCATTTATARTCATAAAAGGAACAGACAGCAAAAGAGCGTTGACAAAATTTTTAGGTTCTTTCATCGGAGTCCAACCATCTTGTGTGAGCGTTATATCTAAAGTCTTATCCCCCTTTGGTACACTATTTCTTATTTTCACCATGTTTTTCACTCCTTTTATAAAATAAACAGCAAACCCCTCCTATTTCGAGGAAGGATCAATCTTTGTTTTGTTTTTCTAACAGTTGAATAACCCTATCTAACTTTTTCTCAACTGGATCTTGCTTTTTGCGATTGCTGGTATGCCGAATTATACGTATAATTCCGCCAAACAGTGCACCGATGATTACTGCAATAATGACGTAATAAATAGTGGTTCCTAAGGGCATTATTCAGAACCCCCTTTTTTCCTTATTATACCATTCGGAGGAAGTTATATGTTGTGTAATTTAAGTTGTATATGTTATTCATGTAAGGTTAACATAACGTCCCATTATCAGAAGTTCTCCTCACCAATAATTCCCGACTTATCAACATTCTTTGAAACATCCTCTTCACCTACGTATGTAGTTTCTTATTCATCTCATTATATTAGTGGTTAAAAGCARTCATTGTCTTTTTTCCTTTACTCCATATGTATAAAATTTCGCATAAACTAACGGCCAGCTTATGGGTTAATAATTAACTTACGGCCAATTTATGCTTCCAATTCCTTTGAATAATTTGATAATTATCTGCAAAAATAAGTGTTTTCTGGCCAACTTATAGGTAAAGTGACATTATAATAGGTAGAACCATTGATATATCAATATTAATAGAGGGGGATAATTATATGATTCGTGAAGCTGAACCAAAAGACAGTAATGTAATTGAAAATCTATATAAAAAATTAGCACCACATAGTAAAAACATTAAGGTTTTACCAGAAAGAATTGAGCAGATAAGGAATGATTCTAATAATTTCTTATTTGTTTATGAGGAAGATTGTAAAGTTAAAGGAAGTATATTTATGACGTTTTGTCTTGATCCTGGATATCAATTTAGACCGTATACCGTTCTAGAGTATGTGATTGTAAATGAAGATTTTCGAGGTAATGGGATAGGTAAAAAGTTACTAAAACATGTAGAACGGCTATCAATTGCAAGGGGATCCACAAGAATTATCTTATTAAGCAGTACAACTAGAATAGAAGCACATAAATTCTTTGCTAAAAATGGTTATAATGGAACTATAAGTAAGGGCTTCAAGAAGTATATACCAATTAATTAAGTTTTATATATAAGAGCCATTCTTAGCTAAAGGAGTGGTTTTCTTAATTATCTTTAAATTAACTAACACAGTTTAAAAGAAGTCATCGTAAAGAAAAGAAAAGAAAAGAAGCATGTTGTGTCAATGATGCTTAATTTTTTCGTTATGGGGATAATTCAAAAGCTTAGCTTGATAGCGATGCGGTAGAACCCCTTTTTAAAGTTTTTTATGAAATTATTTGTGTATAAAGGTTATAATCGAACTGGTTAAACCATCGAACTATTTTTAAAGGCTTCTACGCCCTTTATATCTGAACTGCGGTATATGTGATAAGCAGGATGATGTGTATCCACATATAAATCAAATCCTAAAGCAACTGCTCTAATACAAAAATGCCTATCTTCACCCCCAAAAAAAAGATTTTTGATTGTTGAAAAATTAACTCCTACTTGTAGGGCCTTTCGACTAATAGGTGTGCAAGCGCCTAACCCTCCAACTTCATATACGCCTGGTATTCGCAATTGGTGTAGGAAAGAGAATATTTGCTCTCGGATTTCCTCATTAGACATCAAGGAGTGATATTGCTTTTTGTACATGGAATACTCATCCTCTATCCATACTTGGGGCATTTCAATTGTGCCTGGTTGCCAGGAAGTCCAAAATATATTACTGATGATATCTTTTTCTGCAGATATCAATTGTTTTAATGTGTTTGGGTGCAATAACGGAAACTACTTTAACATTGAAGATGTAATGGAGAGCCGGTTATTAATGAATGATGGAATACCATTTCCTCCTACCGAACGTGACCATGAAAAATTTCTTAATGAAGTAAGTTCTGATAAAGAGGATTACATGTTTGGGATTGAACTTAAAGATGAAAAAATCTTTATTGGGACAATAGCTGTTTACTTAGTGAACTGGAAGAATGGTACTTGTCACGTTGGCGTTTCAATAGGTCCTGAATTGGCGTTTCAATAGGTCCTGAATATCAAGGGAAAGGT
>NZ_JBFTMC010000208.1:0-3152 GCF_056396765.1 Bacillus sp. 05T22 | reverse complement strand
AGCGATATAACTCTTCGGCAAATAAAGACAACTCTTGTTTTTGATGCATATTCATAAAAAGCACGTCACCCTTTCTCATTAACATAAGAGAATAGTAACGTGCTTTTAACTTCAAGAATAGTCTAAATCCTTAAGTTGATGGATGTGTGACGCTACCCCTCTATAAACAAAGACGAAGTCTTTAAGCAGACTCCGTCGTTTCGGCGTACAATGAATTAGATTTGTTATTAGCAACTGACTAAAATTTAACTTTAATTTATAAACCTACGTATGCTTTTTTTAACTTTGCAACAGAACCTTCCATTTTCTATAAAAATATATTAATTGAAAGAGCAATATAACAACAGAAACAAAAGTAATAAGCAAAAAAGTAGTTAATTCTAGTTGTACAGAAGATAATATAAATAAAGCTAAAGCAACTAAAGGGATTGAAAAAACGGAATTATAAAAACGTTTTTTATATATTGAATAATACTTTCTAGTTTCACACGTATTATTAACCACTAATGAATCACCTCAATATTTTTAATTATGTGTAAGTTTATTGTAAATATGGGAAAGTAATGCACATGAATATATTATCATATAACCCCTTTATTAGTCTAAAGCTTCCGACTATTTCGACGTTTCAAAGATTCTCAAATTTTGTTAAACTTTAGAAAAAAAGTCATGAGGAGAATACTACGTAGGATATTTTAAAGGAAAACAATTCAAACAGGATATTATTTTGGTTATTATTGGTTTGATAACCGAAAATTAAAACTCTACAAACAAGAAAGGTTGGCAAATTGCCAACCTTTCTTGTTTACTATCAATCAATTAAAAAAAAGAAAAATTTTGGTTTAGGGGTAATCTAAAATATTAGCTTGATGGCGATGTGACGCTACCCCTAGTTTAAAACATTTTTTTAATAAGACAATTTTAAATATAATTGGAAATAAAAGTAAGTCCATGGCCTGTTTTTACACGTATCTCGGCTGTACCCCTAATAAGCTATTAGGGTACTTCCCACGTTCTAAACATTACTCTCACCTTTATTTATTGGTTATTGTTTTTTTGATAGTTTCCATACAATTGCCCACACAACGATTATGCGCTGGGTTCATCAATATGGATCTCAATTAGAAGAGAAAGTACGACATCATCTTAAATCAACAAATGATTCGTGGAGAGTCGATGAAACCTATATTAAAGTAAAAGGTCAATGGATGTACTTATATCGTGCAGTTGATTCAGAGGGAAATACAATTGATTTTTATTTAAGTAAATCAAGGGATAAACAAGCAGCCAAGCGCTTTTTCAAGAAATCCTTGGCTTTTTCGTATGTTTCTAAACCTCGCGTGATAGCAGTGGATAAGAACCCTGCCTATCCCGTAGCGATTCAAGAGTTGAAAGAAGAGAAACATATGCCTGAAGGTATACAACTAAGACAAGTGAAATATCTCAATAATATAGTAGAACAAGACCACCGATTTATTAAAAGACGAGTTTGTTCTATGTTAGGGTTCAAGTCATTTAAAACAGCTATCTCTATATTGAGTGGTGTTGAAGCCATGCATATAATGAAAAAAGGGCAACTTGGTTTACCGGACAAGTCTGTCCAAAGCCAGAAACAATTTATTCATAAATTGTTTGGCTTAGCTTCATAAGATAGAAATGAAGAGGAAATTGCCACTCTATGTTTCTAACTAACATTTTTGCACCAGAACCTCTAATATAATCTATAAAAGAAAAATTCATTATAAACAGTAATTTTTTCTAGAATAACTGAATTTAAATAGCTGATTATCGACATTAAATTATGCAGTTTTGCATAATGTTACATGATTTTTTCATTTTCTCTTTTTTTCGACAGGAACAGACAGTATACTACTTTTTAAAAGCTTAATATTTTTGGGAATTATACGAGGTAAATATCATGAAAAATAAAAAAAGAAGAGCTACAGTTGCATTAACAACAGGATTAGCTTTAACAGCTGTAACACCATATGGAGTAGGTCATGCAGAGGAAACGGATCAACTACAAGTTCAAATTCAGGAGGATTCGTTCCGTACAGGTGAACTTACACAACCATCACAAAAGGCACCAGAGAATGTAGTAAAAGATGCTCTTAAGGAAAAGACCGAGCAAGCTTTGTCCCCAAAACAAGTTAATGGAGAAACGGGAGTAGATTATAAGGTTCTTCAAAAGCGTGGTTCTTATGATGGGACTACACTTGTGCGCATGCAACAAACATACGAAGAAAAAGAAGTATATGGATATCAATTGACTGCACACGTAGATAAAAAGGGTGTTATTAAAAGTGTTTCAGGGGATAGTGCGCAAAATTTAAAACAAGAAGATTTAACGAAGCCTATTAATCTATCACAAGAAGAAGCGAAACAATATATTTATACGAAGTACGGGAATGATATCAATTTTGTTTCTGAGCCAGAAGTAAAGGAAGTTATTTTTGTTGATGAAAATAATGGACAAGCCAGCAATGCATACCARGTTACATTTGCTGCTGCAACACCRAAMTATGTATCTGGRACYTATYTAGTGAATGCTMATAATGGYGAWATGTTAAAAAATATGGTACAAGAATCAGATTTAAAAGCAAGTRAAAAGCTTGTTGGAGCCTTAAAGGAAAGTAGAAAAAGCAATCTTACATCATTAACTGGAACAGGAAAAGATGATTTAGGTAYATCTCGTACATTTGGTATTTCTAAACAAAGTAATGGGAAATATGCACTTGCTGATTACACTAGAGGGCAAGGAATTGAAACGTATGATGTGAAWTACAGAGATATTACTAAAGAGGAAAGCTATTACCCTGGTACACTAGCAACTAGCACTTCAACAACATTTAATGATCCAAAAGCGGTAAGTGCTCATTTCTTAGCAACAAAGGTATATGATTTTTATAAAGATAAATACAAGCGTAATAGTTTTGATAATAAGGGACAAAAAGTAGTTTCAGTTGTACATGCCTGGGATTCTGGAGATACAAATGATCCGAAGAATTGGCAGAATGCATTCAGTGCTAATAATGGTAGCATGCTTGTATATGGAGATCCTATTGTAAAGGCATTTGACGTAGCAGGACATGAATTTACACATGCGGTTACATCTAGCGAATCCAACCTTGAATATTCCGGAGAATCTGGTG
>NZ_JBFTMC010000207.1:0-3199 GCF_056396765.1 Bacillus sp. 05T22 | reverse complement strand
CCTGGTAACAATGCGATTTGTTGTAAATCATTTTGAATTGATTTTTGGGTATTTAGTAATTCATTTTTTAGCTGGTCGATTTTCCCTGTTCCATCTGAACTTAGGGCAACCTGCGCTTTTGTCACATCAGTATCGAGATCTTTAAGTTTTTTATCAAGCTGTAATTTAAGATCTGTTAATTCATTAATCTGACGTTGCACGTTTTCTTGGTTTGTCGTAGCTTTATCTTGAAGAACTTCTAGTCTATCCACAAACCCTTCTTTATCTTCTTTATTGTCTACAAACCCTTTTAATGCTGAGTAATAGCTATTAAATTGAGTTACAAATCCTTTACTTTTTGCATTTAATAGAATTAATTTTGGATAAAGTTCCGATGACCATTCGTTCATATCTTTCTTGATTAGGGATTGGTTCGTATTTAA
Source organism: Bacillus sp. 05T22 (assembly GCF_056396765.1). Classification (NCBI taxonomy): domain Bacteria; kingdom Bacillati; phylum Bacillota; class Bacilli; order Caryophanales; family Bacillaceae; genus Bacillus; species Bacillus sp. 05T22. Next base: position 2,777 of record NZ_JBFTMC010000207.1, on the reverse strand, counting down.
AGCTGGGACTTCCTCTAGCTGTACATTAGGACTCATTAAAGCTTGATCTATATATGTTTGGATTAATTTAGATTGTGCACCTAATTTTCGTAATGATGAGGAAATATCCGTATTCTCTTGTTGCGTTTCTGCCTGAACGATAGGCGTTGCGAGAGTATTGATAGGAATAACTGCCCCAGTAACAATTGATGTTATTAGAAATCCTTTAATTATTTTATTTTTCATTCCGTACACCTCTTTACTATTGTCTTTTTACAATCTTATTCATACATCTTGAACGACCAAGCGCTAGGCTCTCTCCTTGCATACACTTGAGGATGGAGAATTCTTTCGGATAGAGTGTTAAACTCTGGTTATTATTTACTTCTCATAGAATGTAAGGACCTTACTTCCCCCTCATTTAAACACTATGTTTTTAATAAGTAAACAACAAAATTTTATTATTTGTATTTAACAATTCAGATATTTTATATTCATAATAGAAAAAAATTATATTAAAAAAAGTTAAATATTGTTAATCACTTCACTAAGTGAAATAATTATACTATGATAATTAAACCTACAATATAGTGATTTTCATTAATCTATATTAATCTCTTACTAGAAAATGTTTTTAATATAATTTAATGGTACTTCATATGCAATTTCACTTTATTTGGAAATGCAAAATTACATATAAATATAGTCATATCAACAATAAATAACTCATACTATTATTATCTTATGAATAGTAATTTGATTTTCCATAAATATTACAGGGGAAATTTTCTTCTAGGGGTTCAGCCGAGATATACACATTACCTTAACTAAGAAAATTAAAAAACGAATTTAAAGGGGCCCTTACGTTGAATACATGTACTCAACGTAAAGGCGGATTATGTAAAATGACAATAAAGTTATTTAATGTAGTGTAGTGCTATCCTAAGGGGAAGTAAAAAATCCCTCTTAGTAATAGCACTATTTTTATACCGTAAACAGTTGTTTTTTATCTTTTAAAACACTTACAGAAAATTAGTTTTTTAAGTCTTAACGGGGGCCCGCCCCATGAAGAAGATCAAAAAAAGACAATAGTCCGAATATCGACAAGTTAATAGGAAAACTAGAACAGAAATCGAACACAAATAAATGTAATCACTTGTTTACAAAAAGTAATTTATTGATTACAATAAATGTAAGCAAGTGATTACATTGGAGGTATTTATTTTTGATCAAAAATCGAATTAAGATTTTAAGAACAGAAAGAAATTGGACACAGGAAACTTTGGCAGAAAAAGTTGGTATTTCAAGACAAGCTGTAATATCAATAGAAAAATATAAATACACGCCTTCTCTTGAACTTGCATTTAAAATAGCAAAAGCATTGGATGTAAGTATAGTAGATGTATTTTTATTTGAGGAGGAGGAAGAACAATGACTATTAATTTTTTTGGTTTAGCTGTAATGATTATTTTAGGATTTTTCGTATGGAAAAACGATCACATAAGAAGAGAGCGGCAAACATCTTACAAAAATGATGAAAGATGGCAACTGATTTTGATTAAAGCGAATAATGTTACTATCAAATTCTATAAATTAATTTCGTTGTTAGTTTTATTAGGCTTTTTTCTTGGAACAGTAGTTGACATAAACATTAAAGTTGCATTATCCAATACTTTACTTATTATAGCTTTGGTTATAATGTCACGGCATATAGTAGAGTATTTTGCTATAAAATATTACGACAAAAGAATATAGTTTATCGTGAAATGAGAAGGAATGAACAAACTCAAAATTTATAAAAGGGGGCCCGCCCCATCGCTATCAAGCTAACAAAGCAAAATACCCCCTAATCGGAGCCGAATCTCTCTTATAGTTAGGAAATTCGGCTCATTTTATGTCCACATCTGTTTCAATTAATTCAACATCGTTAGATGTTGAATCCCCCGCAAGCTTTAATGCTTCTTGAAAAAACTTCTCCGAGTTGACATTTTTAGTTCTTTTGTCATAAACAGAATCCCAAGGAATACCTGTTGCTTGTGCGTGTTTTACAGGGTCATATTTTTGCCCCGTTTTAAGAATCATATAAAGGATTTTGGCAATCTTTCCACACATATGCCCAATTGCTGTTTTTCCATTCATTTTACGCTCTACAAGACGATGATAATAGGAGCTGAATAYGGACGGTTGCTTTTTCATCGCAATGATAATCATCGCCATTTGAAAGAGAACGCGACGTGCATCTCGAACGCCACTAAAGGTCATTCTCGTACCCTTTACTGATGTCCCTGATTGTTTATTTTCAGCCGAAACACCAAGATATTTTTTGAACTCTTTATATGTATTAAATCGTTCAACATCACCAATGGCTCCGATAAGGGTACAAGCCCAATTATCGCTCATGAAAGGGAAAGAGTATAATAACTCTGTATAAGGGTGAGGTTTAATACCTTTACTTGTATTTCCGTGAAGTAGTTCTTGGATGTGATTGTCAATCCCTTTAATACTTTCTTCAATTCGTAACGCTTCTTCAATTACCAATTTTGCCTTCCAACTAAATGAGGGACATCAATTGTTATAGACTTTGCTGTTACGTCTGCTAGTGCCTTAGACGCCTTCGTAGCTATTCGCTTTGCCCCAGATTCAATCATTATTTCCTCGATCTGTATGAAATAAGGTAATCCGATTTAAGTTTGTTTTCACCGTTGCGAAAGCTTGTGAAACAAGCTCGGCATCTTTCTTTTGGCCTGCGCTATGGCCTATGATTTCTCGATTAAAGAGATCGACTAATAAACATACGT
>NZ_JBFTMC010000206.1:0-3237 GCF_056396765.1 Bacillus sp. 05T22 | reverse complement strand
GTACAAAGTAATGCTGGAGCTTTGTCTGTTGTTAGAACCGTTGGTTCTCCAAACTTTTTCACTAATCTTTTCATAAAGCCATATGCGGCCTGATGATCTCGCTTTTTACGCAGTTGAATAYCTAATGTGTAACCCTCTTTATCAATYGCACGATATAGGTAACGYCATTCTCCTCGTCTCATTTTTCTAGAATATAGCTTAGTTTAAAAAACTTTGCAACAGAACCGAAATTCCCTTAAAAATACTTCTGAAAATTATGAAATCCAGATAGGTACGTTTGCTTATAGTTTACGTATAGGACTGGCAAGTGCAATAATTACTTCAATAAATTTTGTAGCTGATGCCAAAATAAAAATTGCAACCGGATTATACTCAGAAATCACGCCCCCTACTAATGCACCTAGAGGCATTGCCAGTCGTGTAAGCACGCGTGAAAATCCTAAAACTCTTCCTTGCATATCAATGGGTACAGTTTCCTGCCGTACAGATGCTACAATAATATTCCAAGCAATATTACATACCATAGCAATTCCAAATGCAATGCCTGGCGCTAGCCAAAATTTGCTCCATATTGCGTAGGTTAATCCAATTGCACCTATACCTAGCAAAGCAGGAATTAGAATCCCACGTCGAAATCGCTTTTCAAGTGGAACAACAATAATACTTCCTACAAGACCGCCTACTCCAATTAAGGTATAGTTAAATCCACTTTGTTCAGAAGTTAAATGTAATGTTGAAAGCAAATAATACATTAATGCTCCTAGTATAGCACTAGCACCAAAGTTGCCTACCATTGCTTGAAGAGATAAAGCGAGATTAAGACGGTCATTCATTAACCATTTAAAACCTTCCTTCATTTCTCTTCCTATTTTCTGAAATAGATTTCCCGATCCATCTACAGATTTAGTTTTTTTGAATTTTGGTAACATTAATACAGCAATTAAAGTAGCTATATAAGAGAGAACATTTATCCAGAGTGCATTAAAACCTCCTATAATAGCAATGATAATACCTGCTAAGGCAGGACCTACTAAGCTAGCAATTTGAAGAACCATCTGATAAGCGGAATTGGCCCTGGTTAACGATTGACCTGCAATATGTGGAATTACTGTAACTGTCGCTACATCAAATAACATAGATAGTACTGCTAAAATAAAAGAAACAACGTATAAATGCCAGAGTTGGAGTAATCCTAAGATATGGAGAACAGGAATTACTGTTACAAAGAAAACACATAATAGGTCCGCAATCCACATTAATTTTCGTCTATCCCAACGATCTACTATTACCCCTACTATCGGACCAAATAAAACAATAGGTAACACACTTATGGCAAAAAGTGAGCTCATAATTACTGCTGAACCAGTTAATTCATATGCAATCAAAGGAAGAGAAAAGGTATATAGGGAATCACCAATTCTTGAAATAAGTAAACCAAATACAAAAATTATGTAAGTACTTGGCAATTGTGTAATCGTTGACATAAGGTGGCCACTTGTTTTCTTTATTTTTATCATTGAGTAAAAATTACTCTCTTTTTTTAATGTCAATTCTATAAACCTCCATTATAATATGGTTGATTTTATTTCTCATTAATAAGTAGTAATTAGTACATCATAAAAAGACCGTAGGCTAAATAATAGTAAAATTAATCCAGATGTTTTGTTTATAATTATTAAAGAATATGCATTTATTCGATTCTTTAATAAGCTAACAACAATACTAAGAAATAACCACCATAGTATTAAACCTAAAAAAACTCCTAATACTAATATCAATTTCTCCATTAAGTCAATATCTGAATTAGCTATTCCAAGTCCTGAAAAGAGAGCAATAAAAGACAAAATTGTTACAGGGTTAGTTAGTGTTAAAAAGAAAGTAGATGCATATGCCTTAATATTTTGTTCATTTTTACTTTTAGTAAGTGTATTTGAAGGTTTTGATTTATAAGTTTTAACACCGAAATAACCTAAAAAAATTCCGCCAATTAGTTGAAACCACAATTGTTGATTAATCAAATAATTAGTTATCACTGTTAAGCTTAGACCCGCAATTAAACTATATAAACCATCTGCTGTTGCAGCACCTAAGCCTGACATAAATCCAACTACTTTCCCATTCTCAAGCGTTCTACGAATACATAAAATTCCAATAGGTCCTACAGGGGCCGCAATACTAAAACCAATGATAAGACCTTTGAGTAAGAATTCACTTGCCATTTCCCCCCACCTCATCAATAAAAAACCTATCTTTTTGCAAAGGAATTTTAAACGTTTCTTTCATTGTATCCATCACTATTGTTGTTTTTGTTCGAAGTACCCCCTGCAGACTTTTAATCTCATAGCTAATCACTCTGTCTAAATCCTTGGTATTACGACAACGAATTTTCAATAAATAATCATCATCCCCCGCAATGTGATGGCATTCTTGTACCTCCTCTAAATTAGTAATAAGATGTAAGAATTCTTCTCTATATTTTGGTTTTTCTAATGAGACTGTTACAAAAGCTGTACATTCTGTTCCTACATTTTCTCCATCTATCTTAGCTCCAATCTCTTTAATTACTCCATTACTAATCAAACGATTGACACGGTCAGCCACTGCTGGTGAAGATAATCCAATGTGAGATGCCAATTCAGCCCAAGTGACTCTACCATTATTCATTATTGATTGTATAATCTTATAATCATAAGAATCCAAGTTAATCAACCTTTCTTTATAAGTTTTTAATCATTTTAATATTTATTTAACAAAGAAACAAGTGGGATTTTCTTTAATAATAAAAATATCATTCTTTTAGTATTGTGAGGAAATAATTTTAAAGAGGATAGCTATAATAAATGTGGGTTTAGTTTTACAGGGGTTATTAGTAACAGCTACTGCATTAAATACGATGAATTAATGGGTTCAACTAGAAATATCAGGCTGAACTCATTTTACTAAAGGGGAGCTTTAGTGAAACAAACCAATCTAAAATTACTTAACCATGAGAACACTTGAAATACAAGAAAAAGACGCTTTCTCTATAAAAGAATAGCGCCCTTTAATAGAATAACTTTTTTTAATGATTTTAAGTAAAGCATCTTCGTTTGACAAAAGCTAAATCTGCCATTATCATCAACTCGAACTTATTTATGGGAGTGATAAAGATGAAAATTTATGTTGATGCAGATGCTTGTCCGGTAAAAGATATTATTATCTCTGAAGGTACGAATGCTGAAATTCCTGTTCTCCTTG
>NZ_JBFTMC010000205.1:0-3262 GCF_056396765.1 Bacillus sp. 05T22 | reverse complement strand
CCTTTCACACAGCTACATCCATTATTTCTGGAATAGAAGCTATGCATATGGTAAAAAAAGAACAGATTGATTTACGGGATCAGTCTGTCCAAAACCAGAAAGAATTCATCCATCGATTGTTTGGGATTACAGCATAAAATAGAATTCCGCTAGAAATATATGAGCTATATTCTCTTTTATTTTATCTTTGCACCAGAACCGCACAGACAATACAGAGTACAAGAATGCGAGTGCAATAATCAAAAGCTTTGCGAGATCTTTCGCAAAGCTTTTATAATGATACATATTATAATAGTATTTTTTGTATTTCTTCTGTGCTTAGACCGGTAAACTTTGCAATATCTTCTAACGGCATTCCATTTTTATGCATACCACGAATTAATTGTGCACGCTCAGCTAATTTACCTTCTTCTTTACCTTCCTCATGAGCATGAGCTATTTTAGCTTGTTCATCTAGAAGTACTTTCTCACGAGCTTCATAAGCTGTTCGGAAAGAAGAATCATGGCTCATATTTTCCCATTTATGCATTGCCTTTTGTAAAATTGGATCTTGATTCATCGCAATCTCCTCCAATGTCTGAGTTAAGTGTTCATCTTCATGGGCTGGTAACAATAACATCCAACGGACAAATGTATTTTCCCATGGATTTACTTTTTCTTCACGCCATTGTTTCACTAATTTTGGAATCTCTACAAAATGGATTTCAATATCGTCACTTAAAACCTGTTGTGTTTTCGAATTCCATAATTGTCCGATGGTGTGAAATGAATCTTCATAAGAAAATAATATGAAATCTAATAAGTTAATGGTAATTGTTTTCCGAAGTGAACGATATGGCATCCCTTCTTGCATTTGGGATGTATAGAGCTTACTCCAATAGTATAAAGAGCGTTTTACCATATCATGTGTATTTCGGAGTTGAATCTCAATATTCACTTGCGTTCCATTGTCGAGTGTTGCTAATAAGTCTAGTATGGATAACTTATCATCTTCATAAGACTTATGGAGATGTGGGTCTTCCAATTGTAGTGATGAAATAGGTGTATCTAAAGATTCTTCTAAGATAGCGTTTAGAAATCCAATTAAGATTTCTTCATTCCCCTTTGTTCCAAATAACTGTTTAAAAGCAAAATCAATTCGTAAATTTACTAATTTTGTGGACATGGGTTTCCTCTCCCTGTCTTTCTTTTCTTAACTGTATTTTATAAGATAGTCCCTTGCATATGCAAATGCTTCTGTATTTCAAGTATACATCTGTTTATAAATGTATACCTTTACAAACAGGTTATTTTTTAGAGGAAAAGCAAGCATGTACCGAAAGGTATTGATATTTTAAGAACGTTTCTAAAAATATTTTTGATGTTTTGGAATGCTATGTTTGCATTAATTTGCGTAATCCCAAAAGGTGTACTTTTTGGAACTTACATTAAAATTATATGAATATTCAATCTAAAGGGTTTGGGGTATTTACTAACGTAATAGTAATTATGATATATAAAATATGGAGGAATTCGAATGAATTATCTTTTTGTTACTAAATTACACAATATGTCCCTTGATTCAGTATATGCTAAAGGAAAAGTAATCAGTGGAAGGACTAGAATATCGAATGGAAGTGAAAATTTTAAAAAGTATTTTGATAATCGCTTTTTCAGAGGGGAAATTGGTGAAATTGAATATAGAGAATTAGAGAACAGTGTATATATGTATGCTGTAGGAAAAATAGAGGATTTAAAAGGTAATTTAACTCATGAATCCTCTTACCATAATTGTTTAGATTTTTTATTAAGAAAAGCTCAGTATTTTGCAAATTGTTTATGGCTAACAAAAGATAATACAGTACATGTTAGAACTGGTTATTTACATTTATACGATGATAATTTCCCTTTAAATCAAGCTGTAATAAGTTGTTCATTAAATTTAGTTCCTACAACAGCTTCCTGTGAATTTTATGAAACTTCGTTTTCTACAGAAGAAATTGAAAAAACATTATTATATTACAGTCATAATCCAGTAGAAAATTGGGATAAAGAAGAAAGCTTGCAAATGCCTAGTAAAAATCCCCTTACTAAAGATAAAGAAAGAATTGATAGGGCACGATACTTCTTATTAATAGCACGTGGTGCAACATCTTTACCAATTAAAATAATGTATTATTGTTCTATTCTTGAGTGTCTACTCACTTCAGATAATTCTGGATTATCTCATAAAGTATCTGAACGATTTGCCTATTACGTAGGTGATAATCTTGCAGAACGTAAAAAATACTTTAAGTTGGCAAAAAATGCGTATGATATTCGCTCTAAGACTGTACATGGACAACCAATAAAAAAAACAAAAGAAGAAATGCAAAAGATTGCAATAGAAATCGATGCTGCCATTAGAAAGATATTTAATGGTTACTTAAATGAAGAAGGTTACTATAACATATTTAATATGAAAAATGATGATTATGAATCTTGGTTTACCGAATTAATACTAGGAGAGCATCAATAAAACACGAAGTTCATATAATGATGGAATTTGCAATAAAAATGAGTTTTACAAAAGATACAAAATGTTAAACTCATAAAAACCAGTGATATCATACACATGTACTGATATCACTGGTTTTTTGTATGGATAATTAATGGTCAGTTTTACAAATTATAAAAAATCATCAACTTAGTTTTACTTTTTATTCACTGGTAGTTAGAATACATTATTATTGGTTTGAGCTGTTAAAAAAACTGTTGCAAAATTGAATATGAAAATGAGATTATTTTAAGCGATTGTTCAATATTTAATATTTAAACAATATGTTATAGGAGGAAAAAATGTACGAATTAACAATAGGATTAAAATAGGTTCTGGTGCAAAAATGATTACGTCGATAATCCAACATGAATGTTATATTCTCATGAGAATGAGTTATTCGGAAATCAATATAAAAATCCGTATTTTTATACTTTGTAAAGATTGAACGTTCGTAATTACCCTCATATTTTTGTGTATATTTTGACAACATTCGAGGTTTGCATCAGAACCAATAAAAACAAGGGTTCTGTTGCAAAGTTTCCTACATGAAGCTACACTCTAGAAAACAGGATCTAGGAGAATCAGACATGAGATATTTTAAAGGAAAACAATTCAAGAAAGATATTATTGTAGTAGCTGTCGGCTACTACTGCCGTTTTTCTTTAAGTTATCGCGATGTATCTGAAATCCTGAAAGAACGTGGTATTTCAGTTCACCCAACAACTATCATGCGATGGGTTCATG
>NZ_JBFTMC010000204.1:0-3285 GCF_056396765.1 Bacillus sp. 05T22 | reverse complement strand
GGTCCATCTGGCTCTGGGAAAAGTACATTACTTTCCATTGCAGGTGCACTGCTCTCTCCTTCAAAAGGGAACATTTATGTTTCTGGTCAAAATATAACAAGCTTATCAGAAAAGGAAATGACCGATATTCGCTTAAGAAAAATCGGATTTATATTCCAATTCGCAAACCTCGTACCTTTCTTAACGGTAAAAGAACAACTTCTGTATATCGCTAAGTTAAAAGGAGAAGATAAAAAAGAAGCTGGTAAGTTTGCAGAACAATTACTGAAAACATTTGGATTAGGACATCGCATGAATCATCATCCAAATCAACTTTCAGGCGGTGAAAAACAACGTGTAGCGATTGCTCGTGCGTTCATGAATGACCCAGACTTAATTTTAGCTGACGAACCGACTGCTAGTCTTGATTCAAAACGTGCAAGAGAAGTCGTTGAATTAATGAAGCAAGAAGTGAAGAAAAATAAAAAATCAGCGATTATGATTACACACGATGAAAAAATGCTTGATGTATGCGATCGAATTTTAACACTTCGYGATGGAAAATTATTACGAGAAAACGAAGTGTAAATCACAATAAATAAAAAAACTTTCTTATACCTATTTCCATAGGGAATAAGAAAGTTTTTTCTTTATTCACAAGTACCTCTTCATTTTTTGTTTACAACATAATACAATTTAAATATAATAATTACGCCAATTTCATATGTAATATTGCGTTCATATTCTATTCATAATTCTCATGTAACATGATTTATATAAGGAACATGACTGTTAGAAAGGAATGATGAACGTGTTGGCATCTGCTATTACATGTATTACAGCTGCACTCATTTTTTATACAATTGGCGTATGGAGTGAAAAATTCCAAAAGACATTAAAACCTTGGCATGTCGTTATTTTTTGGCTCGGACTCGTATGTGATACACTCGGAACTACATTAATGGAAAAGATGGCAGGAGCAGGATCCCTATTCAGTTTCCACGGAATCACAGGCTTAGCCGCCATTTTACTGATGTTATTCCATGCTGTTTGGGCAACAATTGTGTTAATCAAAAAAGATACAAAAATGATGACAACATTCCACAAGCTAAGTATTATCGTCTGGTTCATTTGGCTGATCCCATATATTTCTGGCCTTATATACGGAATGACAAACCACTAATAATCGCAGCCTACTATCCAAAAATAAACATTGCTAATGCTACCTAGGAGGTATATGATGAAAAAGTTATATAATGCAGCATTCACTTATTTAATTATCGGTTTATTATCAGGTATATTCGCGAGAGAATATGCAAAAGCGCAAGGAATTCAAGGTACGACTTTACTAAACCTATTACACACACATGTGTTAGTTCTTGGATTTTTATTCTTCTTAATTGCCTTAGCCCTATCAAAATCATTTGCATTCCATGAGGCAAAAAGTTTTAACATGTGGTTCATCGTCTATAATGTAGGATTAGTTTTAACAGTATCTTCATTGGCAGCGCGCGGACTTCTGCAAATCAATGGAGCTGATTTTAAAGGATTAAGTCATATTACAGGAATGTCTCATACGATCATTGGTATCGCTCTCGTTTGGTTTATGATTCTATTAAAAAAATCATTCAAAGGATAAAAGGAGGTCAAACATGAGCTTAGCTGTTTTATCAAGTATTATTGCTCTTTGTATGGCTGTTGGAATGATGTTTCTTCGCTTAAAATCAGCAAAGAAACCTGTAACACTTAAAAAAATTATACTCCCGCCAATTTTTATGAGTACGGGAGCATGCATGTACTTCTTACCAGAATTTCGCTTAACATCATCTGAAATTCTCGAAGCAGTTATCGTTGGTTTATTTTTCTCTATTTTTCTTATTAAAACGTCAAAATTTGAAATACGTGGAAAAGACATCTTTTTAATACCTTCTAAAGCATTCATCTTTATTTTAGTCGGTTTACTAGCTGTCCGCCTCGGTATGAAAGAATATTTAAGTCAATCAATTGATTTAGGACAATTAAGCGGTATGTTCTTCTTACTTGCTTTTGCGATGATCGTCTCTTGGAGAATTGGCATGTACCGTTCGTTTATGAAATTGCAGCGGGAAATGCAGTTTGTAGGCAAAAGTCTTTAATCGAAAAAAGTGAAGTAAACGTCAAGCAACTCTAAAATCAATCTTTATTGTATATTTTGAAGTTACTTGACGTTTACCTTCATACTGTTTCCAAGTCTTATAATCACCATTGTTTGCTGATACAGTATGTTCAGTCATGAAAGGATACAAAGTAAAGGCAACTGTAATAGGTATAATCAACAATACTTTTAATATCATGTTCCATACGTTAATTCTTACTCCTAAATTGTTTAACTTACTTGGTTAATAGCGTTCTATTACTAAATCCTCATAATCATATCTAGGGTCTAGTTTAACCTCACCTTTATACTTAATTACATGAATCTTATTGCCTAATAATGCCTTATCATATGTTTCTTGCTTTACCCATACCTTTTGAAGTTCATTATCTACATATAATGTCAATGTAGGGTGTTTAAATATGAGATGCTCTTTTTCGATTTGTCTGTCTATAACAGTCACCTCCATAGGCTTACCATTACGAATTAGTTCTCTATCTTGAAACCCCTCAATTACAGAAAGTACAACAAAGAGTAAAACGAAAAGACTAATGTAAATCCAAGTCTTCTTTTTCTTTTCTGATTCGGGTTTCTTATCTAACTCTTCAAAATCATCTGACTCTTTTCCTAAGTTTATCTGTTTCTTTTTGCTCATTCGTATACTCCTATATGGTATTTTGGGTCAATCTTAATTCTACCTTTGTACTGAATCGCTTCGAATGTGTCACCTTTCTTTACGCCATCATAGAARGGTTTATTTACGTGAATACTGTATAGTTTATTATCTAAGTCATACTCTACCGTATAATCGGTACCTCCTCTTGCAGGCAGTTCTTTTTTACTTACAACTACAATTTCAACTGGTTTTCCTTTTTCTAATAGTTGCTGTTCGTCCCTATTTAGTACCCATATAAAAGGAAATAAAGAAACCATGAGTACAATACAATGAAAACAAGAAGTGCTAACATCTCTCTATCTCGTCTTCTTAATAAGAAAACAGTTAAGGTTAAGATACAAAGTGTACTACCATATAATGGATATATTTATTATAAATTTCTATTGGGAGTGAGAAATAATAATGGTAAATCTAGAAGACTTTTATAATAAACTTGGAATTGATAGAAAAAATCCCCCAGAACGTATAAATCATAAGATGAATATCTTTCCTACCC
>NZ_JBFTMC010000203.1:0-3382 GCF_056396765.1 Bacillus sp. 05T22 | reverse complement strand
GCATAAGGCACTTGATGATGCTATTAATGCTCTTACTTATATGTCCACGCAATGGCATGATTTAGATTCTCAATATTCGGGAGTACTTGGACATATTGAGACTGCATCTCAAAAAGCTGATCAAAATAAATTTAAATTCTTAAAACCTAACTTGAATGCGGCTAAAGACAGTTGGAAAACATTACGAACAGATGCTGTTACATTAAAAGAAGGGATCAAAGAATTAAAAGTGGAACCTGTTACTCCGCAAAAATAAGGAAATATTGGTTCCGTTGCAAAGTTACCTAAAACATAGAGAATCTATGATTACATTGTTAAATAGTCATACAGAAATTAAAAATTCCTTATATACAGAAAAGGCGAAGTTTGATTCAAGACTTCGCCTTTCACTATAAATTCTCTGTAATACTTGATGATTAAAAAACTGCTAAATATAAGTAGGAATGCATTCATACAGATACGGAACTAATTTCGCTTTTAGAGAAAATAGAACTTATCAAACCCTGTATAGGAGGAATATGAAATGATGAAAAAAATCTCTTACAAAATACTCGCTGTATCAACGCTTTTAACTATGACAACCACTTATGCAGTCACACCAGTAGCAGTTTTTGCAAGTGAAATTGAACAAACTAACAATGGAGATATGTCCCTTTCAGCAAATGAAGAACAGATGAAAAAAGTTTTGCAAGATGCTGGGGTATTTGCAAAATCTATGAATGAATATTCTTATTTGTTAATGAATAATCCAGATGTGAGTTTTGAAGGAATTACTATTAATGGGTATGCAGATTTACCTATTAAAATTGTACAAGATCAAAAGAATGCAAGAGCACATGCTGTTACATGGAATACGAAAGTAAAAAAACAGCTTTTAGATACATTGACAGGCATTATTGAATACGATACAAAATTTGAAAATCATTATGAAACATTAGTAGAGGCGATCAATACAGGGAATGGAGATACTTTAAAGAAAGGGATTACAGATTTAAGGGGGGAAATTCAACAAAACCAAAAGTCTGCAAAAGCATTAATAGAAGAATTAACTAAATTAAAAAACGATATTGGAGAAGATGTTAGAGCATTTGGAAGCCATAAAGAGACCTTGCAATCGATTTTAAAAAACCAAGGTGCTGATGTGGAGACTGACCAAAAGCGTTTAGATGAAGTTTTAGGACAAGTAAACTACTATAAAAAATTAGAATCTGATGGATTAACAATGGTAAAAATCCCTTTTATTCCCACGTTGATTTCTGGTGGTATAATGATAGGTACAGCAAGAGATAATTTAGGCCGATTAGAGCCTACATTAACAGAATTACGTAAGACTGTAGATTATAAAATAACATTAAATCGTGTAGTTGGAGTTGCGTTTCATAATATTAGTGATATGCATAGTACGATTGATAATGCTATTACTGCTCTTACTTATATGTCCACGCAATGGGATGATTTAGACTCTCAATATTCGGGCGTACTGGGACATATTGATACAGCAGCTCAAAAAGCTGATCAAAATAGATATAAATTCTTAAATCCTAACTTGAATTCAGCTAAAGACAGTTGGAAAACATTAAGAACAGATGTTGTCACATTACAAGAAGGGATGAAGATTGCAGAGGAAAAAGAACAGGATCTTATGAATCAGCTTCGTCCATCAAACGTTTTCTACTTTTATAAAAAAATTCATAACGCATACACATTTGAAATAAAGACTGGAACAAATGCACCAAATGCGTCTTATAAAGTTATGAATTTAACTAAAAACACTGTTCATAATATGTGGAGTGGAGGACCAAATACAAACATGTGGGCTGACTGGCTTTCATTCAATCCAAAAGATGAATTTGCGGTGGTAGCAGTAGTGGATGGGAAAGAATACGTTGTATATAAAGGCAAAGTAGAAAATATAATGAACTGAACCCGAAAAGTTAGACAGAAAAATTACGCAGCTATTGGAGATGGTACACTAAACTGGACACTAAGTTAAGTGAAAAAGATGATTCAGAGAGTTCTGTTGCAAAGTTTTTTAACAGATAAAAAGTTGGTATGATTGCAGATGGATTTTATGCAATCCTTAGTAATTGTTGTAATTTATTATACGTCGAAAAAACGAAGTTTGGTTGTTGCAAACTTCGTTTTCGTTTATATAGAGCATGAACGGTTTCAATGCCTTTCAAGGTACGTGAAGCATGACGAATGCCTTGAAATCCTGCGAATTTGGCAAAACGCCAGCTGATCATGAGCGGTCCAGCATAGCGAAGTAGCTCTTCGATAGCATTCGGTAGCAAAGAAGGATTACTACGCAACAATGCTAATTGTTCGGGATGTTTCTGCAAAGCAACCATACCATTTCCAATTAAATTGGTTGTGGTCTCATGTCCAGCAGTAATGAGTAATTGGACGGTAGAGAGCAGTTCGGATTCACTCAGTTTATCCTCTTGATYGTGTGCGTGTATCAGGGAGCTGATTACACCCTCCGTTGGATGTTTTCGTTTTTCTTCCAATGTTTCTCGGATGCATGAGTAATACTCTTTGATCCATGCATGATGGTCTTGATTAGGATCTGCCTTTATGCTCACCCACAAATCATAAATTTTCTCTTGATACAAAACAGGTATTCCTAACATCTCAGCAATAACCCGAAATGGAAGTGGAAAAGCAAAATCTGCAATAAGATCMATCTTCCCTTTTTTCTGTACTGCATCCAATAATTCATCTGTAATCTGTTGAATACGAGGTTCTAGATTCGCGATCATTTGAGGGGTAAATCTTTTTCATGGATCTCCATTGGATGTTGTCCATCATCAAGGAGCATATTTGTTTTGTTGAGATTATGTTTTTTATTTCATCCCCCACATCCTCCGCTTGTATACCTCCATAGCTGTCCTGTCTAAACCAGAAAAGAAAAACCTGCACCCTCGGATAGTTAGTTGTAATAAACCTTTTACTGTGTGATGAATACTTGCTATATCTACTAATAGTAACCTTAACAACCCCATTAAGGCACTAAAGCACTCTAGGTCCTTTCTTGTTGCAGTGCGTTTATATAACATATATGCAATTTCTTTTTTTTATTTGTTTCTCGTAATCTTATAGTTTTTTGTGCTCTTCTGAGATTGAATACATACACTTGTTGCAGTTACCTATTGGATACTATTAATACATCCAGTCCCAGTTGTAAAAAATAAGTTATGTTTTCTTACTTTTTTTATAAATATTTTTTCTATGATATTGGATAATCCACTGTTTTTATAGTTTGAATATAAATTTCCCATTCTTTCTTTAATAGGTGTCTTTTCATAAAAAAAACTCCACATGTAGTATGTAAGGAGATTATCTCATGGGTTATTTGCAAATAGTAGGTGGGGAATATTTG
>NZ_JBFTMC010000202.1:0-5646 GCF_056396765.1 Bacillus sp. 05T22 | reverse complement strand
TCATAGATTTTACGTATGGATTCTTTGATAGCGTTTGAACCTCTTTTTCTGTAAATAGCTTTTTCGTCATTGTGAAATTTCTCCGATTCTAATTTTTCTCCTATTATACAAGAAATACCCTATAGAATAGACTTTTTTTTAAGTGTCTAYTCTATAGGGTACATTTTATATATACTTGGCCTGGTGGTCCTAACAAAAAAGCACTAAGTGGAACACCAAAAAAAATAATAGCTACAATGTAACGTTGAAGAAATAAAGAACGCTTTACTGTTTTAGAATGCCTCGCATAATGCAGATTAAATGCAATAAAATCTTGTTCCGTTAACGTATATTCTATTTGCATTTCTCCATCTCCATTCCCTACTAAAAGTTCCCTCTATTGTATCATTCATACATTTCTATTTCTCTAGATTTTTCTCGACAAAAAAGCCATCATGTACATGATGGCTTCATACATATAAACATATTATTTCTTTAATACAAATCCAAAYTTATCCCAMGCTTGTAAATAGTCCAATAAAAAAATCTCTTCTTCTACAACACGGCCAACTACATTTGTCTTCCCTGTATTCACCATATCTTTTAAAGCAATCTGCAATTCCCCTTTATACTGGCCATACTGTTCATTATCAATGAGAATATCGCCACGTTTAATCGGTCTTGTGTTATGAGGTTTAAACTCTTCTTTTTTATATTTTACACGGCTTTGTGTTGAACGAATCATATATTCAGATACATCCCCGCGATAAAAATGCGGTTCTTCTACTACAATCTTTCTTTCTAATTCTGTTGTTGTTTCATAAATTTCTACATCAAACGTTTGCTTTTCTTTATTTACTTCTCCGAGCACCTTTAATTCTTCTTCTGATGCATATGCATTCGCAATGATTACATCATCAATCAATTCTGTTGCAAATAAATGTTTCGCCTGCGTTGTCATTGGCAATTCACGATGTTGTTCGATTGTACATAACCCTTCCGTTACTGGCCATGGTCCATATGTCGCATCAAATGATGTAATAAAAGCAGCAGTTCTCATGCCGTAATCTTTAAATTGTTTTGAGCATTTCATAAAATGATCATACGAAAGACCAGAATAACGATGCGGGTAAAAATTATGACAACCAATTAAATTTTCACAGTTCGGGCGATGACTCATAATATTATCAACATATTTCGTACCGTTACTCATATTAATCTCAATTTTTAATCCATATGGGTTATATGTCATAATGGATTCTTCTAATCCTGAAAAACCAACATCTAGACGAATACCATATGCACCTAATTCATGGAAGAATGAAAGGTCGTTATAAGAAATACCAAGCTGTTCAAAAACAGCTGGACTAATATCAACAAGTACTTGGAAACCTAATTCATTCGCATGCGAAATCGTTTCCTTAAATTCTTTAACAATGTTCTCTTTTTCTCCATCCACTGATAATAAACATGTGAATACACGTGTAAAACCATATTGATGTGCTAATGTTAAATATTCCTTATCTTTCTCTACTGTAGAATGTTCTGGATAAATAGAAATACCTAATCGTCTCATGCATATACGCCTCTTTCTTCATCATCATTTTGTAAACCCTTTCAAACATATATAGTAAAGTAGTAGAAATCCCCTTCTACTTTACTATCCGTTTGAATCCGCTTTCTTTTCAGAAAAAACATCTCTATCAATCTTAACAACCAGCAGACTATACATCTATACTTTACCTTTTTTAAGAGCATTTGTGTATCATTTACACAAATTTGTAAATTTTTTCTCCCGAAAAATTGTTACATCATTTTAGCTCACCTTTCTTGACTGTTACATTGACCTCTACATATACTCGAAAGAACAGAGAAAAATATTTAGGGGATGAATATATGGGAGAAGCAGCACTCGTAAAACGAGAACCATTATGGACAAAAGAATTTATTGCGCTCATTTTAGCAAACTTATGTATGTTTTTAGGCTTTCAAATGTTAATTCCAACATTACCTGTTTACGTGAAAGAAATTGGTGGCACGAGTTCAAACATCGGATTTGTTGTTGGAATGTTTACTGTGGCAGCTTTAATTATTCGGCCGCTCACTGGAAATGCACTACAAAAATTTAGTAAAAAACTGATTTTAATGACTGGTACTGCAATTTGCCTACTAGCGATGGGCAGCTACCTATTTGCCTCTACTGTCTTCCTCCTTCTTGCTGTTCGCATTTTACACGGAGCTGGTTTTGGTATTACAACCACAACATATGGAACTGTAGTCTCCTATTTAATTCCTGCAGCCCGCCGTGGTGAAGGTATGGGATATTTCGGTCTCTCTGGAACGATCGCTATGGCACTTGGTCCTCTTATCGGACTCTGGCTTATGCAAACTTATAACTTTACGATTCTTTTTTTATGTGCACTATCTTGCACAGTCGTTTCATTAATATTAACAAAGCTACTCAAAATTCAAACTACTGAGAAACCAATTCAACAAACACACGAAACGTTTTTAGATGGATTTATCGAAAGAAAAGCTTTACTTCCTTCATTATTAATATTGTGTATTACATTAATGTACGGAGGAATTGGGAGCTTTATCACGTTATTTGCTACGCAAGTCGGTATCGCTGATATTAGCCTTTTCTTCTTATTTAACGCCCTTGCCATCGCTGTAACACGCCCCTTCTCAGGAAGACTATACGATGTAAAAGGCCATGCATTTGTTATTATTCCCGGTGTTATCTTAACATTCGCAGGGATTATCCTGTTATCGTATACAACAACAATACCAAGTTTAATCATTGCAGCAAGCTGTTACGGAAGTGGATTCGGCGCTATTCAGCCGGCCTTACAAGCATGGATGATTGACCGTGTAGCTCCGCATCGCCGTGGCGTTGCTACCGCAACATTCTTCTCGGCATTTGACCTCGGCATTGGAGCAGGTGCAATTATCTTCGGATTCATCGCACACTTTACAGACTATGCAAC
Organism: Bacillus sp. 05T22; assembly: GCF_056396765.1. Classification (NCBI taxonomy): domain Bacteria; kingdom Bacillati; phylum Bacillota; class Bacilli; order Caryophanales; family Bacillaceae; genus Bacillus; species Bacillus sp. 05T22. The sequence goes on along the minus strand of NZ_JBFTMC010000202.1, from coordinate 2,677 downwards.
TGTATATCGGTACTCTTCTGTGTTACTTATCGCGTTTCTCTTTATTTACATTACAAATGTACGGAAACAAAAACAACTTAATAAAAAAAATGAAAAAGCTGCTGGATGATTCAGCAGCTTTTCATTTTATCTATACACTGATTTCAAATGTACATATTCCTATGGTTCTTTACATACCACCATTAAGGTATTTTCTTATTTGGGATTAAGTACATGGGAGACGGTCTGCAACAAGCAGCTGGTGATCGCCTACGTGACATTCTCGATCGTTTTACAACTAACCCACTTATGGGCGTACTAGCAGGTATGTTAGTTACCGTACTGATTCAATCTAGCTCAGGAACAACCGCTTTAACAGTTGGACTTGTAAGTGCTGGATTTATGACGCTCAGACAAGCAATTGGTGTTATTATGGGTGCKAACATTGGTACGACCGTTACAGCATTTATTATCGGAATTAAAATCGGAGAATATGCTCTYCCAATTATGGCAGTTGGGGCAATCTTACTATTCTTCTTTAAAAATAAAAAAGTACAATCTCTTGGACAAGTCGTATTCGGATTTGGTATGTTATTCTTCGGTTTAGAATTAATGAGCACAGGTATGAAGCCACTACGCTCTTTAGAATCATTCCAAGAATTAACTGTTAGTATGAGTAACAGCCCAGTCCTAGGAGTTATCGTAGGTACAATCTTTACATTAATTGTACAAAGCTCAAGTGCAACAATTGGAATCTTACAAGAATTATTCGGCCAAGGTGCAATCGATTTAAAAGCTGCTCTACCTGTACTATTTGGTGATAATATCGGAACAACAATTACAGCTGTATTAGCAGCGATTGGTACTTCTATTGCAGCAAGGCGCGCAGCATTAGTACACGTTATCTTTAACATAGTTGGTACCATCATCTTTACAATTTTATTAGTACCATTTACAAACTTAATTCAATATTTCCAAACATCGTTAAACTTAAATCCAGAAATGACAATTGCTGTTGCGCATGGAACATTCAACGTAACGAATGCGATTATTCAGTTTCCATTCATTGCAGTTTTAGCGTGGATTGTAACAAAAATTATTCGCGGAGAAGATGCCGCTATTGACTTTAAACCGCAGCATTTAAATCCAATCTTTATTGAACAATCTCCTGCTATCGCCTTAACAGAGGCACAAAAAGAGATTATTCGTATGGCAGAGTTCTCATTACACGGCCTAAAAGAAGCAACTCAATTTTTAAATACAAAAGAAAAGAAACATGCTGATATGGCAGCTCAACTAGAGGGCGCTATTAACAACTTAGATAGAAAAATTACGGAGTATTTAGTGTTACTTTCTGAAAAACCACTTTCACCAATGGATTCCGAAAAACATTCTGTCTTAGCATCTGTTGTCGGAGATATTGAACGCGTTGGCGACCATGTAGAAAACGTTGTAGAACTTGTGGACTCCCAAATTTCTAACCGTGTCACGCTATCAGATGAAGCAATGGCGGAACTAAATGAAATGCTTGAACTAACAATTTCAACATTACAAAATGCAATTGGCGCTTTAACAAACTTCGACACTGAACTTGCACAAACAGTCATTACGAAAGAACGTAAAATTGACCAAATGGAACGTGTATTGCGTAAGCGCCACGTGCTACGCCTGAATGAACGTAGTTGCTCAGGTGATGCAAGCATCATCTTTGTTGATATGGTAAGTAATTTAGAGCGTATCGGTGATCACGCTGTAAATATTGCAGATGGAGTTTTAGGGGAACAAGGAAAAGTTGCATTAAAACAAACACTATAGTACAAAAAAAGACGATCTGGATGAAGTGCACCCCAATTGTTAGACACAGTCTAATAATTGAAGGTGCACTTCATGATGATAAGGTCGTCTTTTTCTATAAATACAATTTGAAAAAACAAATATAAACCTCTCCTTTTTGAGCGAGAGAGAGCGTCCGGTCTTGCATAGAAGCGGTCAGGGCCTTTTTTAGCCCCATTCCAGGTTAAAACAAATGGAGAAAGTAAGTGCAAGCCTCCTTTTGTTTTCATAGCAACGACTTATATGCCAGCAAATCAAATTGCTCGAAATGATGCATGATTCATTATGTCTATCTCCTTTACTCTTAACAAACAGTATTTCTACTTCATTATATAAGACCTATAGAAAATGATATAATCTTCCTCTTGAACATATTTCAACAAATCTTACTTCTTTATTATTTTTTCATAATATGTATTTCTATTTCTAATACGACAAACTATAATTGTTCTATTGCTTATTCTCCTAAAATTAACTTTGCGAAAGGCGGAAAAATCTGACTTTTCGTAAAATAAATCGGATATTAGCGAAATGTAAATGATTTGTAATGTTCTTTTTCGCTAATATTCATTATAATTAGGTGATATGAGTATCGTATTTCAATCCAAATGAAGGAGTATATGAAATGGATCAAAACCCATCTTTGCAAGAAAATATACGAAATAATAAGAAAAAAGGAAAGAAAAAAACAAAAATTATTATAAGTGTCCTTTTATTATTTTTAATAATAGGAGGCAGTTATACTTGGTTTTTAGTAAATAAAGCATCCTCTGCTGTTTTTAATGCCGCCCACGATTTAGCACGCGGTGATAAATCAGATTTACGTGATAAAGCAGTTAAACCTATTTCTAATAATGTATCTGTA
>NZ_JBFTMC010000201.1:0-3503 GCF_056396765.1 Bacillus sp. 05T22 | reverse complement strand
AATTCTACAACGGTACCCAGCGGCAAAATTTCGCTATAACACGCATCAATCAAACCCATTAAACGTAAAAATTGAGAAAATGGAATGTCTAATTGCGTTTCTAATCGTTCAAAACGAATTGTCTCATTCGGATAGTCAAATGTCACTGAGAATTTTGCACCGATTTTTGGTTTGTTTTCAAAGACATCTTCTTGATTTCGAAACGCCTTGTAAACCCCACGGAAAAGAGAAGGCTGATTCCCCAGCAAGTTACCCATTTGTAATAGTTCGTCAGTAATCTCTACATCTAATGTTTTGTCATTTTGTAAAACAACTTCTAAAAGTTCTCGTTTGTTATATTCGACCATATTATTCGAACCTCTCTGTGTTTTGTTTGATCACATTCGCCATTTGGGCATCTTCATCGGCAATTTTGTTTGCGACGTCTTTCATTTTGCCTGTGTCAGCAGAAGATACTTCTTTAAATTTTTCTAAAGTTGTTCCGACTTTCTCTACTAAATTTTGAAAATTCGTAAACCGAGATAAATTATTCTTGGTAATTTTCGGTGAGGGAACTTTCTTTATCTCATGAACTTCGCTCTCTGCTTTTGTGATCGCTCCAATACATAGCTAGTCCCTCTCGCCCATTTAAAAAAGATGCTTTTTCTTTTTTTTTCATAGAGTGACTGAGTAGTTACCTTTTTTTAAAATTCTTCATATGATTTTCCAATTCTCCCTCTCAAAACATAAAATAGATGCGCTTTAGCCCCTTTAAAACTAAAAAACATACCACTTCTATATTTATCCTAAAATACCTTTCTATGTATAACATTTTACAAGTAATTACAGATATGGTCAAAATTCATTCTAAATTAACGATGTTCATAAAAAAGATGCGATGCTTTATTCCTTCAAGTAAAAGATTCTAAGTGAGTTTTGATTAAACTTTTTTATAAAAATCTCATACTTAGTTAAAAAGAGTAACTCCATTTTGATCAATCTTTTTTTCAAAATGGAGTTTTTGTTGTTGCTGTTAAATAAAGGTTTGTGACTTCATTTTTATCAAACTTTATTCCAAAGCAACATATGTAGAAATTTAAAAAAGTCCCTTAATAATGTTAAAGGGACTTTGCTCACATAAATGATCTGCACATCAATTTATTTTTGATATACAGATCATTTGTATGATAATTTTATAAATAATTGCTAAATAATGAATTTACATAAATGTTTTTAGGAGTTCTTGGACTAATGGGATTGCTCCACCTATAAATTTTAAAACTGTCATCGCGATTTCCATATTATTTCCTCCTCTTTTGTTGTTGCTAAGATGTGATTTATCTTTATGATTTTATTATAGTAAGCGCTTACATTTTTATCAATATATTCTTATATATAATATTACATATATGAGTAAGATCAAAGAAATATCACATTTTCTCATTAAGGTATGTATTGAGATAACACCACACCGCCATCAAGCCAATGACAACAAATACCCCCTAACAACAATTTTGTTAAGTTAATGGATGTGTAGCAAGACCCCATAAATAAAAAAGATAAGACCAGAAACTCGTTCTTATCTATGCCATAAAGAGAAACAAATGGGGTGATAACCATCACTTTTTTATCATATTACAATAACTGCAAATTTTGAATATTACAGTTAAAAATAGTGACAATATCCATATTGAGAAATTTATTACTAATTTATTTGTGCAGTATCAAAAGGTACACCTTTTGGTTCGCTTTTCATTACTATGTATTCAAATATGTAGTGAGTCCTTGGTATGTCTATAAAAGTATACCTTATTGGGATGGTTTGTTGAAATTAAAAAATACATTTTTGATGACAAACATAAGTTACGGGAATATAAATGTTTATTTCTCAATATAAATGTGTGTATTAAAGATCGTAACTAATATTTACTTGGAGATTAATGCTGTATACTAGCTAGCAAACGGGTTATTATCCGTGTTTTATTAAAGGGGGACAATACATGCTCAAAAAGTATAAGGTAGATATTACATTTCGCAATACTGAAGATGAAGATAGAGCTACATTTGGAGCAATGGATTCATTCCGATTTCAACACCAGTGCAGAACATTTGCTGAAAATGAGCGAGATGCTAGACGAAAAGCACTTGAATACCTTCATCTAGATAATCCTAATATAGTTTCGAAATATATATATAGTAGCCAATCCAGAATATGTTGCTAATGAGAAATACGATTATTTGTGGGATGTTGAATTGCGAATCGATGATTCTGAAGTCACCCAGCAAGAATCATTTTGGCACGAAAATGGGGCTGGCGATCAAGCAATCCGAAGGGTTGTAAATACTTTGGGATTATCAAGTAATGTAGAAGTCATTTCTGTTAAACCAAGTACACATTATAATAAAGAACAGGCGGTATTAGTCTCTGACAAAGAGGAAAACACCTTTTTAGTAACTCTTAATATTAATGATGAAGAAACTATTACTGTTCCAATTTTAAGCATGTCAAACATGGTTCCAACAGAAGAGGAATTAAAAGAAATCCAGGGAAAAGCTCTTTCTACTTATCCTAAAATAGGAATAAAAACTGCAAAGGTTATTAATACTGAATTGAAGGCATCTAGTTCTAAAGATTTTAAATTTTATGTGGATGGCATTAAAAAAAGCTATAAGATATCCGATACAAAAGACCCTAACCTTGCTTATCATCAATGTTTAAGGGAATTAGCGAAGGAAAATGATCCAAGTATGAACTATGAAAAGATAGATTGCACACATATAAAAGAATTGTTTGAAGGAGTATATTACTAGTCAGATTAATATTATATATTTAACAAAAAAATCCAATATTATATTGGATTTTTTTGTTATCCAAAGGAATGATTTGTATGGAAAAGCGAAGTTTATTGAAGTGGAAGCATTATCATCATGATACTATTTTGCAAACAGTAAGATGGTACCTACGGTATAACTTGAGCTTTCGTGATTTGGTGGAAATGATGGCGGAACGGGGCATAATCGTTGCTCATACAACGATTATGCGTTGGGTTCATCAGTATGGTCCTGAATTAGACAAAAGAATCCGTCGTCATCTCAAGCAAACCAATGGCTCTTGGAGAGTCGATGAAACATATATCAAGGTAAAAAGTAATGGATGTACCTGTATCGTGCTGTCGATTCGAAAGGAAGTACCATCGATTTTTACCTAAGCAAAGCAAGAAACCACAAGGCTGCAAAGCGATTCTTCAAGAAATCTTTGCAGTCTTTTCATGGATTTTATACAAAAATATATATTTTAGTGAAATACACAAATAGAGTATTCAATCCATTTAAGATAAGAATTAATGCCGGCTTAGTTCTAGTAAAATATTTAATCCTTTTTTTAATTCTTCCAATGATGCATAAGAATAAGAAAGACGAATATGACGTAAATCGCTTGGTTCATATATATAACCTGGATTGATCAGAACATTTTGTTTAAGTAACTTTAGAAATAGCGCCTTATTTACAATAGGTTCATGAAA